>JAJDEL010000319.1 GCA_029259835.1 Planctomicrobium sp.
AAAGTTGCCGCATAATGCGGTGCCTGGCTTCTAGATCTTTCTAGCGTTGTTGTCGACGATTGCTAAATGCAAGTAAGTCCGGAAAGGAAGCAGCAACAGCGAAATTAACACTGATGACCTCCACGTATTGATGTGTACTCCGTACTTTGACGGCAAGCACATCTACGGTGTCGGCATCTTCGGACAGCTGCGTTGCCTGGATGCGAAAACAGGCAAGCGGCTTTGGGAAACGCTCGAACCGGCCGGAGAAGGCCGCTGGTGGAATTCGTTCCTCATCCCGCACGAAGACCGGTTCTTCATTCACAACGAACAGGGATAACTGATCACCGCGAAGTTGACCCCCGATGGATATCAAGAAACCTCACGCGCATTACTCGTCGAACCAACACGAAAAGTACGCCGCCGAATGACAATAAAATTGTGCGAGTTGATTTGTCAACAGCGAAGTAGAGATCCGATCCTTCGAGAAAGAAGAAGGTTGCCCGCCACGGATGAACACAGATATTCACAGATAGGATCATTCGAGTACAGGCCTTCTCTGGAAGCCTCAAGGACGTCGACTCTTGAGTGTATGACATGGACGTCAACGAACTGTCTGAGCCCCGGTACTATTATAGTTGGATCGGTTGACTCGCAGCGTCTCACCGACTGCGTCGGCCCGGGTAAAAAGAACCTGGGCCACTCAATTGGCCTGCGAGTAGTGGTACAAGGGCCTTTGTATTACTGCGTTGCAGTATACGGGAAGCACTTGATTGTACGCATGGTCAATTTGCACCTCGAACAAGCCACCTAGCAAGTTAGGGATTCTTGAAATGAGGATGTCCAGATGAACCATTCCATTTTGTTCGATATTGGACTGTACCAGTCGTCGTTTGTGGACTTTTTCCTCGCGTTTTGTATACTCACGGCAGCGTTCAGGGCGCTACTGTGTCCGCGGAAAGGGCTGAGCCCACCTGGTCTTACTTTTTGTTTACTGTTGGCGTACTTCCTTCAGGTTCGCGACGCGGACGCCGAGCTGTGCAGCAGATCGCTGCCGAAAGGAGGTCGTCATGACCAAACCACTCCCTGCCCCTACGCGCAACCTTCCGCCCAGGCCCAATCTTCCGCAGCTACGGAAACAGGCGAAACAACTCCTCAAATCTTTCAAGGCCGGAAACCTAGACGCGACGGAAGAGGTCCAGCGATTCGATCAGTCGCTCATTCAAGCGGTGTTCTCACTGGTCGATGCCCAACGAATCCTCGCACGGGCGTATGGCTTTCCCAGTTGGGCGCGGCTTAAACAGCACGTGGACGGCATGAACGTCGAAGCGTTTTGCGACGCAGTTCAAGCCGGCGATTTGGAAACCGTTCAAGAACTCTCGAAGACCCGCCCGGAACTTGTCAATATAGAGATAGGTGGCAGATCTGGGGAACAGATTGCGATCCACTTGGCAGTGCTCAATCGAGATCCTGCAATGACGCAACTCTTGATGCAATTGGGTTCTGACGCACGCAAGGGAATCTGGCCACATCGCGAGGCAACCTCCGCGTTTACGATCGCAACTGATCGTGGCTGGGATGACATTGTCACGATTATCGAGCAGCAAGAACGGCAACGGCGTACGAAGCTGAGCGCCGCGGGTTCAACAATCGGACCACAAACAGACAAAGTCTTCAAGGCGATTCAAGAGAATCGGAATGACGATGTGATACACCTTCTCGCGGGTGACTTATCTCTGATTCGCGCCTGCGATGTTGGCGGCAGGACACCTCTACACATCGCCGCCGCAATGCATAACCCCGAGTTGATCGGATGGTTGATTGAACGCGGTGCGGACGTTAACGCGATTGCCCAGCGGGATGTTCCCCCCCACCTTCACGAGGCCCATGACAGCCCAGGTAAAGCGCCTCTCGACTACGCGGCGGTTTTGGCCGGCTGGTCAGCTCATGGCCGAGATTTTTGCTTCTTGGAGCGATCACGAAGCTCTCGGGAACGCTTTGACGAAACATTGGGGCTTCTGCGTTCGGCCGGGGCACACATCACACCGCGCGCTGCGGTCGCTGTTGGTGATGTGTCGCTGGTCGCTCGGATGCATCGCGAAGGCCAACTCGCAAACGACATTCACTTCTTTCGCGGTGGTCTGCTTAGTATCGCGGTCCGGATCAATAGTACTGAGATGGTATCGCAGTTGTTGTCGTTGGGAATTGATCCTGATGAATCTGTCGTATCGAGTGACGACGGCAGCAAAAGCTGGGGAGCGCCACTATGGTTCGCGGCGATGTGTGGACGGCACGAGATCGCCAAAACTCTGCTTGATCACGGGGCCGATGTCAACGCAATTATATTTGCCTGTGGGGACGCGATGTCAATTGCGCGATCCACGGAAGACGAGCAGTTACAATCGCTACTGGTAGACCACGGTGCCCGAACGACCGTTGAGTACGTGGCAGGTTGTGCAGATGTGGCTCTGGCAAAAAAGATCCTTGACGGAAAAACGCCTGCAACCAGCCTTAATCTCGAATCACCCACGCCAACAGGGATCGCCGAGCAAATGCTCTTGGCGGCCGGAGACAATTGTCCGGAGATCGTTCGCCTTTGTCTTCCCTGCATTGAACGCGGCAAAGACGATTCCTGGTGGAACTACGCCATGATGCGTTCGACGACCGAGCCGCAAAGCCTGGAGTACATCCAGCAGTACGGTGTCAATCCGAACGTCGTTGGAGAGAACGGCTTCACTTTATTGCACCACATCGCAACAACTTCAGTAGAAGATTCTGAACGCGTCAAGATTGCGACTTTGCTGCTTGATCACGGCGCTTCGCTGGAACAACGTGATCGCCTCCTGAGTTCGACTCCCCTTGGCTGGGCTTGTCGTTGGGGTCGTCGAGAACTCGTCGATCTGTATCTCAGTCGTGGAGCTGCACCTTCCGAGCCCGATATAGAAGCCTGGGCCCAACCGCTCGCCTGGGCCACGCGGGGAGGTCACGCCGAAATCGCCGCTCGAATTAGCAACTTCTGCGCAGGCCACTTGGGTGCCCCTGATTGATTTTCAAACAGGGCGGCGAGTCGTATGAGGCTGCTGTCAGGCTCTCAATGTTACATCAACTCTGAATGCTCCACGAACAACATCCTTTCATAGAAGGCCACTTGGGTACTCCGATGTTGACCAGCCTTGTTCCAACTAAAAAGCGGGACTGTTCAAGTCGAACAGTCCCGCTTTCAATGGTTGTTCAGAGTCCAGGTTTCTATGAAACCTCTGCGATGTTGATGTAGGCGTGGACGTGTGGGGCGCCGCGGAAGTGCCAGATGAAGCCGGGGGCTTCGATTCGCCACATGTCCCAGACCTTGTCGTTGCCTAAGTCGCCTTTCTGGTAGAACGCCATGTGAAGTTTGTCGACTCCGCCGATGCCTTTCAGGATACTCTGGACCTCAGCCTTGTCTTCTTTTCGGTAAGGAGCAAGAAGAACATCGAGGGTTTCGCTGACGAGTTTCTTTTGGTCGGCACTCATCGTGCCGACGGCAAGACCTGCGTAGTTGCCGTTTGGAGTTTGCCGGGCTGCGTTTCTTTCACCAGGCGCGTTTGGCAGAAGCGCCAGCTTTCTTTGGTCAGCATCCAGAGCCTTGAAAACTTCGTTCGTCTGTTGGGTCTGGTAGTGGTAGATGTTTTGCTTTGGGTCCGACTCACCGTGTCCGTAAACAATCGGGCCTCCGAAAGCGGCTTTGTCGACGCTGTTTCCATCGGCGCGAAGCGTTAAGTGCCGACCGGTCAATTCGAATTCAAACTTATCCGATGAAGGATCTCCAAAGACGGCGACGCTGTAGAAGTCAACTCCGCCATCGTCTTCGTCCATCTGTAATTGCAGGCGGTCGTAACCTTCTTCTGAGGTCATTCCGCGAATGACCTGGTCGATCATGACTCGTTGTTTGTCCGTATAGAAATCGAGTCCAATTGTCGGCTTGGTGATGTGCCAGTTTGCGTTGACTTTCTTACGGAGCTGGTGATCGAACGAAAAGCAAATTTGCTCTTTTTGTTGAGCACTCAGAGACTTGTAGAACTCCTGAACAGCGGTCTCGGCTTTGCTCGACTTTGTTGGAGCAGCAAAAAGAGATGGAGCCAGAGCGGCTGAAACGGCAGTGACGCTGGCAGCTTCAAGAAAGTGGCGACGTGTGAGGCTCGATGAAGATTGGGGCATGGATTTGAACTCCTGAAAGGGAAAAGGATAAATTTTCAACACTGGCCGGGACAGAAAGTTCCGCGGCTTATCGCAATCATCTCAACAAAACGCGAAACACCTTTAACCGCATCCTGACATCATTGAAGGTGACAACTCTACTCAGAATAACAAATGGCGATGCCAATATCATCAGCCATCTTTGGTTTCACTCGATCATTCAGGAGTGAATGTTTCTCAGTCACATCTCATGTGAGCAAATAGACCACTCACGAGTGATCAGGATTTCTCTCCTGAAGCGCATCTGAGTGCCATTTTTTGTAGACTTCAGAAGCACAAACAAGATTGCAACCACTCGATGAATCTCATTGAAGAGATGGTCAGTCTATACGGTTCGTTTACTTTGCATTTGAATCTAGGAGGATTTCGTGAAATCTATTTTTTGTTGTTCAGGACTGATGATTGTTGTTCTTCAGTCTTCGTTACATGCGGATGAATATCTCAATGGGATCAAATGGGAAGAGCCGAAGGTTGTGACCGTTGGAAAAAATGGTGTCCCTGCGGATGCTGTGATTCTTTTTGATGGTGATGATTTGTCGGCGTGGAATAACGCTGAGAATTGGAAACTCGACGATGGAGTCATGATCGCTGGCAAAGGGGATGTAACCAGCAAGGCTGAGTTTGGAGATTGCCAGTTACACATTGAGTGGTCCGCCGTAACACCACCGACGGGAGAAGGGCAAGGGCGAAGTAACAGCGGCGTCTTCTTGATGAACACCTACGAGATTCAGATTCTTGACTCGTACAAAAATACAACCTACTTCGATGGTCAAGCAGGCGGGATTTACAAACAGACGCCTCCACAAGTGAACGCAACACGACCACCGGGTGAATGGAACGTGTACGACATTGTCTGGACAGCACCTCGATTCAATGAAGATGGCTCTTTGAAATCACCGGCATACATGACAGCGCTGCATAACGGTGTTCTCATCCTGAATCACTTCGAACTTCAGGGAGACACACCCTACCACCGCCCGCCTGCGTACACGAAACACGCCGACAAGCTTCCGATTCGGCTTCAGGATCATGGGAATCCGGTTCGGTTTCGTAATATCTGGGTTCGTGAAATCGGCGCCGCAAAGGGTGAACCCGCACGACCAGCATTCATCAAAAACAGTCAGACAGGTGAAGAAACTCCAGTGAAGTAAATTCCACAGCAATCTCAATAACCAAAGCCTGCTTCACTGCTTGATCTCAGCGAGCAGGCTTTTCTTCTATTCGCTCTCGAATTTCTTACAGAATGAGGTTGAATCTCTCGGGCTCTCGCTGGGTTGAGTTGTAACGATTGTGATCTTTCTCCAATTCGCTTCTCAGCTCCTCTGCTTTCGCAGCTAACTTCATTTTTCGAGCTGAGATATTCGTCAGTACGAACCATTTGCATTCGAACTATATTAACTGGACGTGGAAATCACGCGGATTTCGACTCAATCTCTGTGCTCTGAAAGTCCCCAAGGCTACGAAATCAAAAAAAAACGCAAATTCGTTCAAGTAAAATTTGCGTGGTTTCTCTTGTGACCTAGGTTTGGTTGTCTCTGAGATTGGCTTGCTTAATTCCGCAAGGGAATGCAAACGGTTTCGAGACAACATCCACCTAGGAATCCGGACTAGCTGACAGACTCTCGGGAGTTCGAGATCGGGCTGGTCCATCCAATATCGACCGAACGTGAGAGCTTGGTCGAACAAGAGAGAGAAAAAGATGAAGAACTTGACGAAAAGCGTAAAGAATTTCCTCGTTTCTGAAGACGGCCCAACTGCAGTTGAATACGCAGTCATGCTTGCTCTGATCGTGATCGTTTGTCTGACTGCCATTAGTGCTGTCGGTTCAAACGCATCAGCTCGTTTCAACGACATCAAAGATGAACTTAGCTAATCAATGATCGCAAGATCACTGATTTGACACAGGGTTGGCCGCCCGGTTGGAGTTCAATCTGGCCGGGCGGTTACCTGTCAATTCACAACTGAAACACTTCAATCACTTGCACCGTCTAATTGACGGACTCCCACAGGATTTGATCATGATTCCCATCTGGATTGATTTCGGAACTCTTCCGCTGTTCGAGATGATCCCAGTTGTCGTGATGGGTTTAATGGCATTTCTGATGCAAGCGATTGCACTTGGCGGAAGAACTTAACTCCTGCGTCTTGCAATCCAGGAATTGAGGTTGAGGACTTTAAGCGAGTGCGACAACGGAGTACGACACTTGCTCATTTGACTTTCAATTTCAAGGTCTGACAAGGCACCCCCCCCTCAAACTTCTAAAAGGCATGAAAACATGGATTGGGAAACGATTCTCCTCGATAATTGGCACGTGAAATTCGTTTGTATTGTACTCGTTGTCGCAGCATACATTGATGGAAAAGAACTGAGAGTTCCGAACTGGATCACATTTCCGATGGTTCTGTCCGGTCTCGTCTATAGCACCTGGATTGGTGGTCTTGAAGGTCTCGGAGGAGGTCTCTGGGGCATGACAGTTGGTCTGTTGACACTGCTCCCACTTTACGCCGTTGGTGGTATGGGTGCTGGAGATGTGAAATTGATGGCCGGAATTGGTGCTTGGCTAGGTGCCGCTGTCACTTGGTACGCCTTCGTTGCAACGGTCCTTGTTGGAGCAATCATGGCTGTCGTCATGGTTTTGTCTCGCAAAGCCTGGGACAAGCATTACGGTCAATTCTTGATGATCGCAACCGAGTGGATGTCTGTAAAGAATCCGAAGAAACTCGCAGAAATTGCTGCCGAACGTAAACCACGCATGTTGCTCTTGCCTTACGGCATCCCAATTTGCATCGGTTCGATTGGATATTTCCTCTACGCTGGAATGATTTACTAATTCCTTTGTCCATTCAGAAGGTCAGCTCTACGAAGTTGGCCTTTCTTGCTGAAACATTAGGTAACCTGGGAAGACTTTTCACAGGTATGCTTCAGACGCTACGACCAAATCAAATATCACAACCCTCATAGATTGAAGCGGACTGTCACCATCTGCCGATTCACCCAGAGACATGGGAATTTCGGTAGAAGGGGGAGCTGCTCTGAAATCGGAGATCTCCGAAATGAAACCGAAAACACTCATGTTGTTGGCCGTTGCAGGAAGCTGCGGATTGATTGCGATGCTCGGAGTACAGCAAGCGATGTCAGGCGGTCAAGGCCCCAAGGTTGAAACTGCTAAAGTTTTAGTCGCATTAGAAAACATCGAAACAGGAACACTTTTGGCGGTGGAATCCGTGACATTCAAGGATGTGCCCATTGATTCGCTTCCACCAGAAGAAGAGCGGATTTCAACAGCCGAACAATACGCAGAGAGGGGAGCACGTATTCCGCTCTTTGCCGGTGACGTCATTACTTTATCAAAGTTGACCGAGCCAGGGGGGACTGGAAATTCGATTAAAATCCCTAGAGGAATGCGCGTGATTACGATTCCTGTGGATGAATCAAACACTCAGAGTAATTTGATCTCTCCCGGAGATCGCGTTGATGTTTTGGTGACTTTTCAAAGCCGAGGTAGCCGAACAGCGACTACAAAACAAAAAACACTATTAGAGTATGTGGAAGTCTTTGCAACGGATGCGAGAACCACCGAAAAAATCAAATCAGAAGAAACTGCGTCACGAACCTCACATGTTTCTTTACTGCTTATGCCTGAACAAGTGAATTACGTAAAATTGGCAGAGCGAAAAGGCAACCTCAGCTTGTCTTGGAGACATAAACTCGATGACGAGTTTGTTCAGATTCAAGACATTGATGAAGATTTGCTGGAAGAACTGGAAGGGACAATCGGCATCAACGAGCGACAGCCTCTCTACGGAGGTCAAGGCAACGTCGCAGGATACGAAAGTCCACTTTTCGAAACGTTTGAAGAAAAAGAACCTGAAGTCGAAGAACCAGAGACTGCGATTGCACTCGTTGAACAAGTAGAAGTTGCAACGATCCCAGAAACCGCAGCGATCCCGGAAGTTGTTGAAGTTGCTGTTGTGGAAGAAAAGCCCAAGTGGACGATACAAGTTTACAATGGCAATACTCCCACACCACACCAGTTTGAAATTGAAGCAGAAGAGAAAGAAGAGGCCACAGCGCAAGCTGAGAGTGTGAATCCTGTCGCAGAGACGCTTCGCTCTCTTCTCCAAAGTAATTAGCAACGTCGGTGAAAACCGATTTTAGATACTCAACCATTTCGTTCACAATCTTGTTAAGGAGTGAATGGCTCATTCGATTTATTGTCGTTTGGATTCAATTCGAACTTCGGTCAATCCACACAGTGAGAGTTCACTCTGTTTACGGACATTGATGTCCACGTTTCGTCTCTGAATTCTCGGTGGCGTAACTCAACTGGATGAATTTGCCGACAGATGCAATGGGTGGTGTGACTCATATTCTTTGGGTCACACCATCAATCATCATCGGCGCAGATCCTGAGGTGCAAGGATGCCCAATCTCGATACTCGCTGTTGTCAATGGATCCGTCGTTACATGGCTGTAATTGCCTGTGTGATGATGGTCTCGCCTCTCTACGCTCAACCAGAAGAGGCTGTCGTTGATGAAATCAAGCCAGGAGAAGAGATCTTTCAGATCGTCTCTCCGGAAACCACGATCAAGATGGTCCATCTTGATACGCGCGTTCTTGAATTGGCGAACCGCATCAAAATTGTTGACGGCTTCAATGCACAAACGCTCTCCGTGAACGCACTCTCTCCACACCGGATTCGTCTGCATGCAGAAAATCCGGGTGTCACAACTCTGAAACTCATTGACGAGTTCGACTCGGTTTATATTGTTGAACTCTTTGTTGAGCCAGACACGAGAGAACTTCAGTCCTACCTCGAACGATTGTTCCCTGGAACAGCTGTGAAGGCGATTGGATTGCGAGATGGAGTTGTCTTGAGAGGATGGGTGACTGACCCAACAGAGATTCCGCAGATTATTGACGTGGCTGAACAATTCTATCCAACAGTTCATTCTCAAATGAACGTCGGTGGAGTGACTCAGGTCCAGTTGCACGTCAAGATTATGGAAATCCAGCGATCAAAAATTCGAGACCTCGGATTCAATTTCCTGGCACTTGGTCAACAATACGGAGTTGCCAGCACTCCCGGTGGAATTGCGAGTATCACGGGTGGGGCATCTCCATTTGGCGGACCACCAGCATTCACGGCGACCGCAGGAGATACGGAACTCAGTTTCGCAATCACAGGAAGTTCAAACGTGTTTCAGGGATTCTTGAAAGCTCTCCAATCGGAAGCATTGGCAAAGGTCCTGGCAGAGCCAACTCTGGTCACCACGAGCGGACGCCCGGCGTCAATGCTCTCTGGAGGTGAGTTCCCGGTTATTGTTCCACAAGGAGTCGGAGCATCTTCGATTGAGTGGAGAGAGTTTGGTGTTCGCATGGAAGCCGTTCCGATCGTTCTTGGAAACGGTCGACTTCGACTCGATATCGCGCCTGAAGTCAGCGCCAGAGACGTTAGCAATGCTGTGAGCATCGATGGATTTGTCGTTCCAGGGATTACTGTTCGTCGTGTCAATACACAAGTTGAAATGAGATTTGGAGAAACCTTGATGATCGGAGGATTAATTTCCACAGCAAAGACCGGGACCACTCAGAAGATTCCATTCCTCGGAGAACTTCCGTGGATTGGAGCAGCATTTAGCCGGAAAACCTACAGCGATGGAGAGACGGAACTTCTGATTCTTGTCACTCCTCAAATGGTTGCTCCAATGGGACCAGGACAAGTCCCACCAGGTGGTCCAGGTCTTCACACAGACACCCCCACCGACCAAGAGTTATACTTGGATGGATTACTCGAAGTTCCTCAGTACGGTCCTGAATGTGGCCCATATGGTGCTGCTTGTGAAGGTCAACTTATTCAACCGGGATATATGCCGAGTACAAGTCAGCCCCAGGCTCCACCGGCTGCCATTATTGATTCAGCACAAACCGATCAGCAATCAAATTCGGTACAAACCATCAGTGGATTCAACCCAGCTGACCGATCCGTTCGTGCGGCTGAGTACAATTTTTCGGTCAAGGCGACTCGCCCAGAGTCAATTTCATCAGAACGAGGGCGTGAGGTTGAAAATTCTCGAAAGTCATCTCGTCCGGAGACTGCAAATTATGCAACACTTACCCAAGGAAACGACAAACTTGGGTTGATCGAGCCTGCAGCACCAAAGCAAGACACTGAGCCGACAACTCCATCCAGCTCAAGTCGACGCAGTCCCTGGTTTGGGAAATAGAAACCCCAGAATGGATATCAACATATTGCTGAGTATGTCTTAGTGAGTTGATTCAATTTCTTGAGTGCGAGTGGCAGCTCAAAGAGAGACACTCTCCTCGAAGTTAGAGCATATTTTATCGCAACCCTGAAGAATGGTGGGTTTGGGAGTTCAAGAATGAACAATGTTGTCAGGTTGGCGATGGTCGATCCGCATGATGCGTCGCGGAACTCGATCAAAAACCTTCTGTTAGGTATTGATACAGTCTGGCTTGAAGCAGAATGCGCGCGCTATGAATTTTTCACAGACATTATCACACAGACACAACCCGATATTGCTCTGATTTCTCTCGATTCAGACCCACAACAAGGTTTGGCAGCAATTGCAGAGATTCATGCTGAGTCGCCTGATTGCCAAATTCTCATTGTGAGTTCATCTCAAGAGGGATCACTGATTCTGCAGGCGATGCGAAACGGAGCCAAAGAGTTTCTGACTGCACCGCTCAATCTCGACGACTTCATGGCGGCTCTGGATCGAATTCAGAACATAGGCGGTGGTCGTGACGGAAAGAACAAAGCGACCAATGTGATGACGATCATTGGGGCCAGCGGTGGAGTTGGCTGCACGTCTCTTGCCGTGAATCTTGGCTGCGCTTTGGCTGCGAACGAGGCAAACAGCGTCGCCATTATGGACTTGGACTTGTCGCTGGGAGATGCGGACGTGTGGCTGGATATCATTCCAGATTACACGATTCAGGACGTCGCGGAAAACATTAATCGACTTGACTATTCGATGTTGAAGCGATCTCTCACGCAACACGCAAGTGGCGCGTTTTTGTTGCCGCGTCCAGTCCACATGGAAGAAGCGGCGCCCATGTCTGCTGAAGAACTGCAACGGGTGATTGCCTTGCTGAAGGCAACGTTTACTCATTTGATTATTGACGCAACCAAATCTTTTTCACCGCTGGATATGGCTGCGATGGAAGTTTCGGACCAGATCCTCTTTGTGACTCAGCTCGATCTTCCTTGCCTTCGAAACGTGGTACGCATTAATCAGTTTCTTGAAGAACGCGAGCTCAATGAAAAAGTTCGCATTATTGTCAATCGTGTGGGACTGGGAAGCACACAGATTAGCCTCAACAAGGCTTTAGATACGATCGGACGCGAAGTCTATTGGCAAATACCTAATGAATATGCTCCAGTAATCGAATCTAGGAATAACGGTGTCCCGCTGATCACCGAATTTCCAAAAGCCAAAATCACACGCTCAATTGTGCAACTCGCTTCAAAAATCGATGAGTCCATCATGCAGAACGTAGGAGAGGATGGTGACGAAAAGAAAAAGAGTGGCATTTTCAGCTTCCTCAAGTAGCCAGCAGACGTAGGAATCTGGTAACCTGCTAAAATCGAATTCGGTCTTTACAGCGAGTGGTGAACCACTCGCTGTTTTTCTTTTTACAGAATGAGCAGGTGTGACAATGTCTGGCGAAGCGAAGTATCAACGGGTCATTCTCAAACTCAGTGGCGAGAGTTTCTGCCGGGAACGCGAAAGCGGGATTTCGATGACCGAAGTTGCTCAGATCTCGCAACAGATTAAAGAGGTCGTGGAAACCGGAACAGAGCTAGCCATCGTTTGCGGTGGCGGAAACATTCTTCGCGGAAAACAGTTTTCTGCTGTCAGTGCAGCGATTCACCCTTCGACTGCCCATTACATGGGAATGCTCGCCACTGTCATTAACGCACTTGCACTGCAAGACGCTTTGGAGAATATCGGCGTTCCAACACGAGTCCAATCTGCAATCCGCATGGAAGGAGTTGCGGAGCCGTTTATCCGGCGGCGCTGTA
>JAJDEL010000320.1 GCA_029259835.1 Planctomicrobium sp.
TCAGGAGGAACAAAGAAGATCCCATTCTCCTGGACCTCTCCTAATCCAAAGGGATGCACACTCACATTTTCAACATTATTCAATGCAAGTTTTTCTTCTAGTAGGCATCGGACCGGATGAAATGGCTCAAAAGCGTGAACCTGTTTGTAGTGTTCACTGAGAAATAATGAGTGCTGACCAACATTTGCACCGATATCCAAAATGACCTGATTTCGGTAGTTTGCAATCTTCTTTAAGAACTGAAGTTCATCAAGTTCATATGCGCCGAAGAAGAAGACGTGCCAGTCGATATGGTTCGACAGATCGCCTCGGTATCGATGCCCAAAGAAGCTGCACTCGAATGCGCATGGTCGTAATTTTGTCCAATGTGCAGTGGGGCGCAACAATCGGTAACGCAAGCCTCGGCGAATCCAGTTTTGGCGAGTAATCGCCTGAAGTCCATGGTGAAACCAATTGGGACCATGCTTCAAAGTCATCGATGTGCAGTTCTCATTCATACCGGTGATGTCACCGCAGAGAGCCTCTGAGAATCTGTCACTTTCTCGATGACACTACTGCAGCGTCAACCTTAAAAATTAGGGTTGATGAATAGTTAAGGAGCGACAACGGAGCAGTTTGCCAAATCAGGAACCCTGAATTCTAAGCCTGACAAGGCACTGCGGAATTTTTTCATCGTGGACAAAGTCGAATACGTGGCAGCAACCTGATTGGCGTTCTCTTTAAATTGCTGAATCTGATCGTGAGTCAGTGAATTCAGCTGTCGAGCCATCGATTCGATTCGAAAATCTTCTGAAACCAACCCCAAGTTGTCCTGTTTCACAATGGCAGCCATCTCTTCAGATGGGCCGATCACGACTCCCAGCCGTGCCTGCAGAAAATCAAAAAACTTGTTGGGCAATGCGTGACGGTGGTTGACGCTATTGGGGGGGAGCAGGAAGAGACCAAGATCGAAGCGGTTGATGGTCTTGGTGATTTCTGCGACTGGGACGGGATCGTGAAAAAAAACTTTGGGTCGTGAGGCAGCCAGTTGCAACAATTCCTGATAGTCCTGATGCTCTCGGTTCGTGATCAACATGAAGTGCAATTCGAATCGATCATCAAGTAGATCTGTCATCAAGATGAGCTGCTTCAGAGCGCGTTGTTTTTTGCAGACACCATGATGAATCAATCGGACCTTTCCGGTTTCTCGATAATGTGCCGTCGGCAGCAAATTAACAAATGGTGGACAGTTCTCGATCAGGATCGGGGACCAATCGAATTGCTCTTTGTAGATTTTGGCAATCCCGGAGGAGACCGTGATAATCTGGTCAGCTTGCTTTCCATAAACTCGGCATAAATTCTCTGCGTAGCTGGAAATAAACTGCTCGCGCCAAGTTGATTTCCCATACTGACCGGGATAATACTCGTGTGCGTCGAACACCACTTTTGCCCCGTTGGCGATCCGCAGGCTCAGTGGCAATGTGTCAAGATCGTTGGCAATGATTGCATCAAATGAACGGTTCTTCAATTTGGAGAACGCTTCTTTCACCCAACGTTGCCGCCAATAAAAGTGTTTGTAACGACGGCTCAACAGCAAAAATCGTTCGTATGTACGTATCAACCTGTTACGGACTGGGTTCCAACCAGAAAGTCGGTGCATCCTGAATGGTATGAATTCGAAGAGTTGACCCGCTGGCTCGCCAACTGCTGCGCAGGTAACCTTCCACTCTTCATTCAACGCGTCCACTTGTCGGGCAACACGGGCATCGACCATGAGATCCGTTGTTGACAGGATGAGCACAGATTTCTTCAACTCTGTCTCTCCTCCTGAAGGTTCGCGTTAAGCCTCCTAGAACTCGTTGCACATACAGAGTGATAAACTTCGGTCACTCCGTCCAATCCATGACCGCTGCGAATCATCTCTTTGTAATGTGAATTCAGCGACCTTCCCAAACGAAACCGTAATGCTGGATCATGTGCCAGCCGGATTATCGCATGCTCCAAGCCTGCAACGTGACGTTGACTGATGAGGAGACCGGTTTCATCATCAAGCAGGAGTTCCGAAGTCCCTCCACAATTTGTTCCGATGCAGGGAATGCTTAAAGTTGCAGCTTCACAAAGGCTTGTCGGCAACCCTTCTTCGCAACCAGCATCGTCGCGTTGAGAAGGTTGCACGACGACATCGATGTTCTCTGCCAGGAACCTTAAAACGTCGGAGTTCTGGATCTCTCCGTGCACACGAACGTTGTCTTCTAGTTGCAAGGACTTAATGAGCCACTGAATGCGGTCTTGAAGTGGTCCTTGACCAAACAGATGAAGTTTGGCACCGGGGAGAGTTTGCAAAGCGTTTTGAAATGCCTGGAGAATTGTATCGTGTCCCTTACATGGGACGAACGAAGCCACGACTGCAAACTGGCAATCTGTCGTACGTTGCGAGTTCGTTGGTGTAAAATCAGGTTCATCCACACCGAGGTAGACGATGCGACTTTTTGTTGGAGATGCTCCCAGTTCGATTGCCCGCTTTTGCAATGCCTTCGAGACAAACAAACAACTTTCAGCTTTATCGAAAATGACTTTCAAGTTTCGTAAATACTCTTTATTAAAGGTGGCTCCATTGATATCACTTCCGTGAAAGGTCACCACAAATGGAAGATTAGTGGACTTCAACAACGGGTAGTATCGCACGGCATGGTAACCGTGTTGGCAATGCAATACGTGTGGCTGAAATCGCCGCAGAAATCGTCTCCACTCCAGTTTCTCAACGTGTTTGGAAATTCGATTCGCAAGTCTGGGTCCGACAATTTTTCGCGAAATGCGTTTAACGTTCTGGGAGCCTCGAGTCATCGAAACTTGTGCATGAGGGTAAAGGTCTTGATGAGTTCGATGATGACAGAAGACCGAGTTGATCACAGCAGGATTTGTCACGAGTCGATAAATGAAAGTTGACGAAGCCCCACACATCTCATGTAAGAGATGACCGACCCGCAGTGTTGGTTCTGCAGCCGGATCTCGGGGGAAATACTTGAGGCCACTTTTTTTCATTGGCGAAACGGTCGTCATGAATTTGCCTGCTGACGTTTCAGAACTGCTCGAATGTAAAGCCCTTTCTGCAACTTTCTGCAGACAAACCCATCTGCAATTCGTCGTAAATATTTTCCACACGGGATTTTTTCAACCGACAATCGAATCCAGCGGAAGAACGGGTGTGAATCAAAAAAGAACTTCGGATTGAACGTATCAAGGCTCTGCACATCGAGACGATCAGAACACATTTTCCGAAGATCGTTCGAAGTCAACCAATTCTCAATGGGCTGCTCGCACGCTTCCAAGTTGTCCTTGAAAAAGCGATTTCGATAGTCGCCATTTGGTGTCGTCAGGATAACAATTCCGTCATCGGCAAGGAGATTATGTATTTGCAGGAGGAATTTTCGTGAATCCTCGACATGCTCGATGACTTCACTGCAAATGAGGACATCGAAAGGAGCGTCGCATTTGAAATTTTCTAAGGTCTGTTCAAAAACAGTGGCAGAAGGAACTCTCTGGCGAGCATTCATCGCTCCCGCCGCTGAAGGTTCCACTCCGAAAACTTGAAATTTCGAGGGGAAATGATTCACGATGTGTTGGAGTATCCATCCATTACCACAACCGATGTCAATCAATCGTTGCCGATTGCTACTCTTGGCATAAGTCTCTAGCAACTTCGCAATTTGGTTGAGACGTCCTGGACTTGGAGGGGAGGCGAATTCATTCTCTATTTTCCAGCGTTGATCGTAGTAGGTCACGTTCATCTGTTGATCGCTCCATAATCCAGTTCTTGATGAAGCGGTTTTTCAGAGAGCGATAATGAATTGATCGATGCTTCAAGATGGCAGACTCCGTGCGCCTTCGTGAATGGATGCGTTGCTCCAGGGATGATACTCGCCGTGACTTCCATTGAGTGAATGTTTTCGACTTGAGTGACAATTCCGTTATGACCCACGATTGATAGCGACCAGTAATACTCATCTGGAATGAGGGAGTTGGCATGAACATCAATCTCCAATTGATGATTGCCTTTTCCGAACGGACCATGTGGCATTTCTCTGGTTGTCAAGCTTGCAACACGCAAACGGTCCGAGCTTCTCCATAGGATCAACAGCAAGTGGAGATTTCGACTCTCTTGTTTAAGGTCGACCGTGATGTGCAATTGAAATGGGCTTCTGAATTCAACGTGACGGGTTTGGGGTTCAGCCTGTGTTGAAATCGTAAACTGGCGAACACTGCAATGTTCTGTTTCTGTCGGAAAGACACATGCAGGGACAGCACATTCGTTGATTGACTTGCGGTACTGCACGATTGTGTCGGAAACATCTCCATCAAACTGAACTTGCCCCTTCTCTAAGAGAATTCCACGATGACACAACGCTTTGACCGTCGCCAAATTATGGCTGACGAACAATACTGTTCTGCCTGAGAGGGCAACCTCTCCCATCATCCCCAAGCACTTCTGTTGAAAAGCTGCATCGCCGACGGCCAGAACTTCGTCAATGATCAAGATCTCTGGTTCCAAAAATGCGGCGACTGAAAACGCGAGTCGAACTCGCATTCCACTTGAATACCGTTTTACTGGAGTATCCAGGAATTGCTCGACTTCTGAAAAGTCGACGATTGCGTCAAACCGGGATTGAATCTCTCGTCGAGACATTCCGAGTATTGAGCCATTCAGATAAATGTTTTCTCGCCCGGTTAATTCCGGATGAAACCCGGTGCCAACTTCCAGGAGACTCCCGGTACGACCACGTAATTCGACTCGTCCAGCTGTAGGAGGCGTCACCCCAGAGAAGATTTTCAAAAGTGTCGACTTGCCCGCTCCATTGTGACCAATGATTCCGACAACTTCACCAGGTTCAATCTTAAAGTGAACGTCCGTCAGTGCCCAAAATTCTTCAGCGATTTTTGAGGATTTGCTTTGGAACGGTGCGAAGAACGCTCTGGAAAGAGATTCTCGCAAAGTCCGATAGCTAGCATTTGTCGCTGGCGTACCGATCCTAAAAGACTTGGAGATGTGATTCGCCTGGATGGCAAAAGTGGTCATATTACAAAAGATCTCAACAGTTTATCTCAAATGACATCTGAAAAATGAGCTTCCACTTTTCGAAAGTAGAGCAAACCTACAATTGTTATGATGGCGATGCTCAGCGTCGAATTTTTAAGTTGATGCCAGGGAAGTGGACCTGAGAGGATTGCAGCACGAAAGAACCCAACCACACCCGTCATCGGATTCGCATCAACAAGGCGTCGCAAAATGTAATCTTTTGTTTGCGTCTTGCCAGACCCTTCCATCGTTGGTGAGGGTTCTGTTGATGATGTTGATTGGTTTTTGGATTGATTGCCGGAAGGCTCCTCCAACAAAACGTTTTCACTCATGTACACAGCCGGTGTCGCAAACAACCAAACTTGGACGAGAAATGGGATGAGAAATCGGAAATCTCGATAGGAAACTGTCAATGCCGCTAGGAGTGAGCCAACACCTGCTGCAGCCACGGCTGACAACAGAATTGGAATCGGAAGCAAAACGACTTGTGACGACAACGGAACTTGGTACCAGAGCATCAGGAATAACAACATCGTCATGGCGATAAAAAAATCAACAACTGCTGCACCAACTGCAGAGAATGGAATGAGCAATCTGGGAAAGTAGATTTTTGTGATCACATTTTGTGCCCCCACGATGCTGTTGGAAGCGTTTGAAATCGCAGCGGAAAAGAAGTGCCATGGAAGCAAACCAGCATAAACGAATACCGGGTAGGGAATCTCATTTGAGTTAATGTGAAGAAATCGCCCCAGGAAAATCGAGAAGACGATCATCATCATAAATGGTTGCAGAATTGCCCAGGCGACTCCCAGAAATGTTTGCTTGTAACGGACCTTAATGTCTTTCCAAACGAAGAATCCAAGGAGTTCACGGTATCGCCAAATCTCTCGGGCGTTAATGAATTCCCACCCATTTCGTGGTTCGTAGACCACGCACAGATCCGCTGGCTCAGCAACGAGGGCCTCTTGAAATTCTTCTGGAATAGACTCAACAGTGAAAGGCAATTCTGGCACTCAGTGTTAGCTAATGCGTTGAACGAATTTCTGATCGATCAATTTGTAGACTTGTTTTGTTTCGGGGCATCTTGCGTGAGATGATTCATCAAAATGCAATGTCATTCCTGCTTCACTGACCCATCCGATTTGCCGTCCAGGGACACCTGCGATCAACGCAAACGGAGGGACATCTTTTGTCACGACAGCGCCTGCGGCGATGAAGGAGTGCTCTCCTAATGTGACGCCACAGACAATTGTCGAATTCGCTCCAATTGAAGCACCTTTTTTCACTATCGTGAATGAGTAGGATTTTCGACGCGGGTGCGCTGACCGCGGAGTCCGAACGTTCGTGAAGACCACGCTTGGTCCACAAAACACATCATCTTCTAAGTTGACTCCGTCAAAGAGGGACACGTTATTTTGAATCTTGACACCGTTTCCCACAACAACCTGATTCGCGACGTACACGTTTTGCCCCAGCGTGCAGTTCGTTCCAATTCTGGCACCACCCATGACATGGCAAAAATGCCAAATCTTTGTGCCATCACCAATCTGCGCCCCAGCATCAATGATCGCTGTAGCGTGACAATACATTTGTTCTAATAGCAAAGTTAATTTTCCAAAGAGAGACTAGTCCAGAGTCAACCTTAAAATTTAGAGTTGATGAATAATTAAGGAGCGACGACGGAGCGGTTTGCCAATTCAAGAATTCCAATTTCTAAGCCAGACAAGGCACTAACCTGCCAATCTTAAGCCTGTCGATGAGAAGTGACTAACCGGTGTGACG
>JAJDEL010000033.1 GCA_029259835.1 Planctomicrobium sp.
TGGACCGCGGCAGAACTCGTTCAATGGAGCCAATGGCGAATGGTCCGCAATCAGATCGCAAAACACTGCCACGAACAAAGAAGAAGAAAAGAACTGCGAAGACGCACTAGGAAACGTAAACAGGCGCTGTAGTACTAGGAACCTTTCATGGTTATCTGCACGCAGACGCTTATGCGGGTTACGATGCAATCTTTTTGGGATCAGACAGCGAGATTGTCGAAGTGGCCTGTTGGGCCCACGCGCGGCGGAAGTTTTTCGACGCACGCAAGAATTACCCACGCGAAGCGCATCAGGTGCTGGAGTGGATCGGGCAGTTGTATGACATCGAAGATCGAGCGCGCGACCTGTCGGCCGAGGCACGCTGTGAATTACGTTGCGCTGAAGCGAACCCCGTGCTGGATCAGCTCGGAGCTTATCTTGCCCCACTTGCAAGTACGCTCCTCCCCAAGAGCGCTCTGGCCAAGGCCATCACCTATACGCGCAACCAATGGGATGCATTGCGGCGTTACACGACGGACGGCCGATTGACAATCGACAACAACACATCCGAACGCACGCTGCGCCATCAGGCAATCGGGCGGAAAAACTGGTTATTCCTGGGTAGCAAAAATGCAGGGCCTCGGGCAGCGGTGCTGTCCACGATCCTGGCCGGCGCAAAACGGCATCAGATTGAACCGTGGACATACGTTCGAGAACTCCTGATGCGGCTACACGCCGACGATGCCCGACTCGAAGAGATGCTTCCCGATCGCTGGGCCACGGCGCATCCCGAAAGCGTATTGACTCACCGTCTCAACGAATCCCGTGCGAAGGCAGCCGCCAAAAGCGACCGACGACAACGCCAACGTACCCGGACACGCTATGTACGCTAGCCGAATTCAGGCCCCACTACCATGGGCAGGCCGGACGCTTACAACGTTTTCTCAAATTCGTTTTTAAACCACCCAATTCGCGGACTCTACACGCGTTAGCTAAACCCATACCTTTTCGCGAATCCAGACTCGATGAGACGATTCCAGTCTGGATGGGCTTCAACATGCACGTTTTAATCAATAATAAAGCGAACTTATATTGCGATTAACAGATATCTGCGCTGGTCACATAAGTAGTGCCTACTACATCATAAACCGATTGGATTTGCGCTGGCAGACATCTTTGTTTTGTGCGTTTCCAGACGAATCAGGAATGGGAGCGCCAGGACACAAAAGAGTCCGGTACAGCCCCACGCGGCATGCCGATTCTTTGAGACCGCATAGGCACTGCAGCCCCAAAGGTAGGTTCCTGTGCCAAGCAGATACGGGACCAGAAACACAAACGTTTCTGTCGGTTTCGCGAGATCGATGAGGAAAATGGACGGGCTGCCGAATTTCAGGATCAGTCCACCGATTATGATCCACCAGGCACGTTTTTGGTTTCGAGAGATCATGTCTTTGACTCCAGATAATTGCTGATTTATGGGATTGTGACCCGCGGGCATCTCAGGCGATGAGTCTCATTTGTGCTACACGCTTGCCGGTCGTTTTTTGGGTCGTCGACGCGATAATTTCAGAAACAGGTAGGGTGCCATGCGTTTGCAGAACCACAGGAACCTGGCTAAGAAAGTCACGACCACCAGAGGTTGATTCTTTCGAATGGCTTTGACGGCTTTGGCTGCGACCTTTTCCGGTGTCGTCATCAGCCAGGAGGGGGGCGTGCGAACTTGACGCGCACTTCCAATCCGAAGCGAGGTTTGGAAGATGTTCGTGCGGACGAAACCGGGACATAACGCGGTGACCCCGAGGCTGCCGCGGCCGTATTCTGCCAATAGAGACTCGCTCAGTCCCAGCAAGCCGAACTTGCTGACGTTGTAGGCGGTGAGTTTGCTGGCGGCGACCAGGCTCGCCAAACTTCCGATGTTCAAGATATGGGCTTCATCCTGTGCCAGGAGTGTGGGTAGCAATTGACGCGTGATCTCGATCGGTGCCAGTAAATTGACAGTCAGTAACAGGTTCCATTGCTGCTGAGTCATCTCGTCGGTGGGTCCATAACAGGAGATCCCGGCGTTATTGACGAGAATATCGAGGGTGCCCCAATGCGAGAGCAGTTCATTCAGGCACTCGGTCGTCTGGCTTGCGTCGGCGAGGTTGCATTGTTTTCCGATGGCCTCGACGCCGAGATCCTGTGCCAGTTGGACGACGTTCGCCAAGCCAGTTTCGTCGAGGTCCAGCAAGAAAAGGTCGACGCCTTCTCGCGCCAGGGCCAGTGCAATCTCGCGGCCAATTCCCGAAGCGGCGCCTGTAATCAGAGCTTTCTTTCCACGCAATTTTTTCATCAGGCGGCATCTCGATCTGCGCTGGCTGATCGCGGAAACTGCGATTTGCCATACTGGAATTGCGGGAAGTACGAATTATGAAAGTTCGTCTGCTTGAGATCGACCATCTCATGAATGTTCCCACTCACCGGGACTGCTTCGAATTTGCGGTCTGGCTTATGAATGTGCATCGAAATTCCGCGTTTCGGACTCATCGTCAGCTTCACCAGTCGGTCGATTCGGGTTTCCGGTGTCACCGACAAACGGAAAGATTGCAGAATCATAGCCAGACTGACCTTCATGACGGTCATGCCCAAAGTGTATCCCAAACAGCATCGAGGCCCCGCCCCAAAAGGGAAGTATTCGTAAGCGCCGGGCTGTATCGAAGACCATCGTCGCGGGTCAAATCGATTCGGTTCCGAAAACAGTTCCGGCAGATGTTGCGTGACATACTGGCTACACAAAACTCTGTCGCCGGAACGGATTGCGACTCCATCCAGTTCCGTATCGCGGCGGGCGGCGCGATAGGTAATGGGAACGGGCGGTAAGATCCTCAGGGACTCCTTGATTGTGGCCTCCAGAAAAGGAAGTTGGTCTAATTGACTGATCGTTGGTGCTTCGCCAGCTAATATCTGGTTCAACTCATCGTATAGTTCAGCCATGATGTGCGGATGTTGGGCCAGCAGGAAGAGTGACCAGGTCAAAGCATTCGCGACGGTTTCAAAACTGGCAGCGAACAGGAACGCAGCCGGTCCGACCAGGTCGGGAAGGAGTTCAGATTCGGAGTCGGTCTGGTAGGCGCGGACCAGCATCTCCAGAACATCCGTGCGTGACGATATTGATGTCTGTCGCTTGTCCAACATACTCTGAATGGTCTCAGTTTGGGAAACAGAAACTGACTTGTCATCAATAAATGAGCTCAGAATTTCTGAAGCTTAATGTCTGAATCAACATTCCCATACCAAAGTATCCAGAAACCCCACTTGACAAAATACTAAAAAATTAGTAGAAAGGCGACTTCTTAGTGAAATGGAGAAATAAGAAAAGGATTTCTACTCATGCAAAATGGACTGACGGGTATCTGCAAATGTTTGCACTGCCAGCAGTTGAGATGTTCTGGTTTTGAACCTTCCGGTACGCTGTCTCGATCGCGTCGTGGATTTACGATTCTTGAATTGCTAGTCACCTTTAGCGTCATCAGCACTCTCGTCAGCCTCATTCTGCCTGCAATCGGTTCTGCCCGCGAAGCTGCACGGCAATTGCAGTGTAAAAACCAACTGAAACAAATTGGCCTCGCCCTGCATTCTTATCATGAGACCAACAATTGTTTGCCCCCCGGTTGGCAATGGGAGGCGTCCAGGAAGTCTGCTTATAGTTGGACGGTGACACTTCTACCTTACATGGAACAACACGCACTCTACGAACAAATTGATCGCAATCAAATCCTCGAACATCCTATTAACGAATCTGCGCGGTACACTTCAATTCCAAACTTCCTCTGTCCGTCTGACATTACAGAGCCGAGATTTATGCTTTTTAAAGAGGATGAAATCACTTCGACAATTTCGCCTCTGTTTGAGCTTCCGACCGCAAACTATATTGGGGTATTCGGAACCATTGAGCCCGATGATGATATACCTGCACCGATTGGAGACGGGACGTTCCTTGAATCCAGACCAGTCCGCTTTTCTGAATTGCGACGCGGTTTGAGTAATACTATTATTGTCGGCGAGCGAACAATGTCAAAAGTTCCGTCAACCTGGTTGGGAGTAGACGCATCTGGTGAAGATGCAACCTGCCGACTGGCTGGTATGGCCATGACAGGACCGAACTGCAATTCCTGCGACGAGTGTGAATTTTCCAGTCGCCATCCCGGAGGTGCGAATTTTTTGTGGGCTGATGGTCGAGTACGGATGCTCTCAGAAAATATCAGCGCTGACAGATATCAACAATTCGCTCGCAGAACCACAAAGTAACAATATGAATCTACCATATATTACTAAAAGAAGTAATTCATTCGCGTGGAAGGAATGTTGATGCCTGAATTCCATCTGACCAAATGCGAACTTGAAGTAATGGATGTTATCTGGCGGAAAAAACGTGTTACCGTTCAGGAT
>JAJDEL010000321.1 GCA_029259835.1 Planctomicrobium sp.
TATATCTCCCAGATCACGATGAATAAAATCAGGGATCGCTGGCGAAAGTCTGCTCGACATGCTGGAAACATAGAACGTCCTGCCCTCATTCCAGATGACTTTGATTCAGCCGATCATTGGGAAGAAGAATTGAATCGCGAGATTTTTCAGCGTGTGCTTCAACGTGTGCAGCAGCTTTCGAAAGAAAAGACGTGGAAGTGCTTCGAAAAACACGTCCTTCAGAAGCGTCGCGCAGCTTTCGTTGCCAAGGAATTAGGGCTGACTGAAAACGCAGTTTTCGTCAATTGCTCACGAACAATGGCCCGAATTCGCAAGCTCTCTCTCGAGTTGAAAAGTAATATTTATGGTGTCGAAACAACCTTGTCTTAACGAAGAAGAATTGTGGACTCTCGCCGATGCCCAGTGCAATAGTTCTCCGCTTGAAGCAGATGCACACGTTCTAAACTGTAAGGAATGTCGGCACCGGCTCAGGCACCTGCAATCCTTATTAGATGATGTCCATCGCTATGCGGTCTCAGGCGTAATCGCCCCTGAGAAAGATGAATGCAACGCAGGTGAACCAAGTCTTAACACATCTCTCATCCGTTCCAAGCTCGATGATCAGGAGAGTCGGAAGACGCCTCATCCAATTGGGACTTTGGTATCGAAGTACCGAATCTGTCGATGCCTTAGTTCTGGTGGACAGGGATGCGTTTACCTCGCAGAAGACATTCAACTCAACCGGTTTGTCGCTGTGAAACTTGCACACTTTTCTATCGACGAGAATATCGCAGCGGCAGAAATGATTCTCAGTGAAGGGGAACTTCTGGCAAAAGTGAACCATCCCCGGCTTGCCCAAGTCTACGATTCGGGGCTGCATGCTGGTCACCCTTTTTTAGTTACTGAATATGTTGACGGGTGCACTCTCAAGGACGAATTGCAATCTCAATCTCTTTCGATCCGAAGAATTCGTAGCATCATTTTGGATGTCTCCAGAGCCGTTGAGGCAATTCATGATCATCACATTCTGCATCTCGATTTGAAGCCAGAAAATGTCATGGTTGCCGCGAACGGTCGTTGCAAATTGATCGACTTGGGAACTGGCTGGTCCATGGCAGGAGCCGCTGAGAGCACCGAGACTCTCGTCTGTGGAACTATTGCCTACATGGCTCCAGAACAATACTCCGGAGACATCAATAGTTACAGCCGGAGAACCGACGTATTTGGGTTGGGAGCGATTCTTTTTGCGCTACTCTTGGGAAAACCTCCGGTGACCGAAGCACCGACCACAAATAATTCTGTCATTCAATTGTGGGAAAAAGCACGCGCAGAGCTTCAAGATTCTAACGTCAATAAAGACCTCAAAAAAATTGGTTTAAATGCGATTCACATCGATCCTGAGGCTCGATACTCGAGTGCGACAGCATTCAGAAACTCTGTCGAGGCAACCGCTGATCGTCGCATGGCCTTCTCTGTCATCTCAATGGGGATCGCACTCTTCCTGAGTGGTATATTTTCAGTATGCGTTGATCTTCAATGGAATAATTATTTGCGGAATGGCCGTACGGGGCAAATAATTGTCGTAGAGGAAATTCCTGACGCCAGTACGGATGAAGGTCAGCGATTCGTGAAAATTGTTGCGAGAAACTCATCGCCTGGACGCGTTGAATTTTGCTTGTGGTCCCAAGAGACTGGTGCTCATTTCTTTCCCGCAGTTCAATCGACGGACGAGCACGGCCAATTCTGTCACGAAATCAGAGCATCACATGAAGGGATCAATCTTTCTCAAATCAATGGTCCGGTTGCACTCCTGGCGTATCGTTCGGACGATCAACAGACAATGAGTATTTCGGAAATACGGCAAAAGCTTGAGCGAAGGTTGGGGCGATTGTATTCCGAAACGGTTCTCTGTGGGGGCGTCGCAAACAAAATTGCAGAGCATCAAC
This sequence comes from Planctomicrobium sp., assembly GCA_029259835.1. Lineage (GTDB taxonomy): Bacteria > Planctomycetota > Planctomycetia > Planctomycetales > Planctomycetaceae > Thalassoglobus. The sequence goes on from JAJDEL010000321.1 coordinate 1,926, forward strand.
ATATTCAAACTCAATCTGCTGCTCAATATCTTCACATTCAATTGTCAGCGGGGCTGCAATCGTTTTGTGGTGTACTCATTTGTGATGAAGCAGGTTTGGAAAACTGTGCTCAATACACAGTTGAACTGTTCATGGACCAACAGAGATCGGTCGTCGACCGCATGGAGCCAGGCTGACGACTAAGAATCGGCAGAGCTTTATGGCTTGTATTTTGGATTCGGTGTCGTCGGAACCGGAGCGTTGACTGCCGCTCTCCACGTTTTCATCGTTGCGTAAAGATCTTTCGCAACATCTGGATGTTTCTTGAGCAAATTCTTAGATTCACCAATGTCGTCTTTGAGATTGTAGAGTTCCATTCGCCCCGACTCAAACCATTCTATCAATTTCCAATCACCTTCTCGAATCGCACCGGCAGGCGTCGTGCGAAACGGTCCGCCGTGCGGATCGCCTGTGCCTTGTAAGTAACACGGGAAGTGCCAGAAAATCGCGTCTCGGTCCAACGACGCCTTGGCATTTTTTAAGAGAGGTACAATGCTTTGACCATCGAGTTCGTACCCTTCTGGTGTCGACGTGTTCGTCATCTCCAGAAAGGTCGGATACAGATCGATTCCAATGATTGGCTCATCGCACTTCGAACCAGCTTGCGTCACCCCAGGCCATCGGCAAATGAATGGTTCACGAATCCCCCCTTCGTAGAGCATTCCCTTCGCGCCGCGTAGTGGAAAGTTAGATGTCGCTCCTCCGAAGCCTCCATTGTCGGAAGTGAAAACGACAATCGATTTCTGCGACAGGTTGAGTTCGTCCAGTGTGTTCAAAACTTTGCCAACACTCTCGTCGACGCTCTGTACCATCGCGGCGTACTTTGCGTTTTTGTGATGCTCAGACGTTGGCTTGGCAAGATATTTTTCCGTGAGCGACTCCTTCGCTTGAATCGGGGTATGAACAGCATAGTGCGACAAATAGAGGAAGAACGGCTTCGACCGACTCTCCTCAATGAACTTGCAGGCTTCGTCAGTAAGGCGATCCGTGAGGTACTCCCCCTTCTGCTTATTCACCAGATTCGGGTACTTGTAAGGGCTGTGATACCCTCCACCGCTGGGACTGCCCCATTCTTTTCCGGCGATATTCACGTCGAAACCCTGCGTCGTCGGGTCGGCTCCAAGGTGCCACTTTCCCATTGCGGCAGTTCTATAACCATTCGTTTTCAGGGTCTCTGCCACCGTGATGAAATCGTCCGCCAGTACCGTTTTGTTTTCGGAAGGTTCCAGTTTGCGGAATTTGTGGTTCCCCCGTCGAGGATCACCGACGGTATAAATTCCATGACGAGGCGAATATTTCCCAGACATCAAACACGCGCGACTGGGCGCACAGTTTGGCGCATTCGCGTACGCATCCGTGAAAACCATCGATTCGGCAGCCAGCCGGTCGATATTTGGCGTCTCATGGTACTCACTCCCCATGAACCCAACGTCGGCCCAGCCCATGTCATCAATAAAGAAAAAGACAATGTTTGGCTTCTCGCTGGCAAAAATTAAATTCGAACAGCTCAGTAACGTCAGCAAAAAAATGAAGGACAAACGAGCCATCTTGAAGGGACTCCGTACTGGAACAGGGAAGGGTGGTGAATAGTCTCTGTCACTGATCTTACAAAATTCCGCCCGCTACTGCTCTCCTGCGCGTTGTTGAGACGCCGTGCCGTGAGTTATTCTGCATACTTTCATATTCCAGTTCTTCCTGACCACGCGTATAACAATGACACAATCGAATTCGTATCCAAGCGATCCATCGCAAGAAATCCGCCTCACCGTCGATCAACTGACACCTGTTCTGGAACAGATGCTTGTGAAGAAGAGCATGTTTCAGTTCGACGCATCCGTTGCAGTCAAGCGTATGATCGAGACCGACCTCTACGGCATCCCCACTCACGGTTGCGGTCGAATTTGTGAATACATCGATGCCATGGACCTCGGCGACATCGACCCGCGAGCGCGTGTTCTGGTGATGCATGAAACAGATGTCTTGACGGTCATGGATGGCAGTCGCTCGATTGGTCACGTCGCTGCGACCAAGGCGATTGAATCAGCAACCGCGAAAGCGAAATCGTCCGGTGTCGGGATCGTCGCACTCGGAAATAGCCAAACTCTCGGAGCCGCTTCGGTTTATGTTCGCCTGGCGGTCGAACAAGGTCTTGTTGCCATTTGTATGAGCAGCACGGGCGGAGCGACGGTCGCCGCACCGTCTACGAAAGCTGGCGCCGTTGGGAACGCCGCGTTCGCATATGGAGTTCCTATTCAGGATGGATCACCTTTAATTTTTGATGCTGCGTGCGGTGCGGAATCTTGGGGGAAATTGAGACTGCTCGAACGATACGGCTTACCGATTCCACCAGGAATCGCCTTCGACGAAAACGGCGCCCCGGCCAGTTCTATTGACACTGCGAAAGTATTAAATCCAGCCGGTGGCGAACTCGGCTTCGGGCTGTCGATGCTCTGTTCGGTTCTTGCTGGTCCCCTCTCTTGTGGCTGGATGCCAATCAAGAAAAAACGCTCCGATTCGGCGGAGGACTCCCAACACTTCTTCATGGCATTCGAAATCGGACACTTCGCGGACCCGGAACGATTCAACAAACAATTGACCGGCGCCTTCGAAGAAATTCGCGACTTACCACCTGCCGAAGAGGATCAACCCGTCCGCCTGCCCGGCGACCGCAGCCAGCAATGCTTCCAAAACTACTCCCAAAACGGCATCCCATTCCACAATTCCATTGCCGAAGAAATCAAATCCAAAGCCGAACAACTCGGCGTGGAAGTGACGTGGTAAAGCTGGTCGATCTTGAGAAGTCGCGTGAAATTAAGTATCCGAACT
>JAJDEL010000322.1 GCA_029259835.1 Planctomicrobium sp.
CTCACTGGGATACTTCTGGCAATCTCAAGACCATGGAGATCGGTCTGGCGACTTTGCGACGAGACGGCTTCGGCTACTTGTCGGCTCAGGAAGAAGATAATGACGCCGAGTTCATTACCGATTTTTTCGAAATTGATAAGACCGAAAAAATTCACCTGAATGTCTCGGGAGTTTCGCCCGACGCACCGCTGATCGTAGAATTGCTGGATCATCGAGCACAACCGATACCGGAATGCTCTGCGAAGGTTTCCACCAACGGCCTCCGCGTTCGCGTCGTCTGGCCAAAGCCTGCGACCGCCGGTCCGAAACTGGCTTTGAGAGTTCGCTACCCCACTGGCAGTTCGGCACACATTTATGCAGTTTACGTCGGGAAACAGAGTCCCGTCCAGCCAAATAGAAAGGATTGATGAACATGAATTTTCACACCTTAGTTCGGCCCCTATCATTGAGTCGTCAAATCCTGGCACCGGGCCTCCAACTTCTTGTCGTTCTTTCTGTGGTGGCAACCGTACAGGCACAGGAGAAGCCGCTTTCGTATGCACCACAGCATCGCCTGACGTGGGAGGAATATGAAGGCACATTGCGATTTTGGAAAAGCACTTACCCTCAGTGGGTCACTCTTCAGTCGCGAGGAATCAGCGGGCAGAACATGCCCGTATACCTGCTCAAAATCACGGACAGTTCCGTGCCGGATACAGATAAACAAATCTGCCTGATCACCACCTTACATTGCGGACCGGAGCGAACCGGAACATCGGGAGCGATGGCTTTTGCCGAGTGGATGCTGAGCGATGGTCCCTTGGCGGTGGAGACTCGCCGCAGACAGATCGTTCTCATCATGCCGGTCGTGAACCCTCTATCGCTGTTTCACACGGACCGCTGGCGCAATGAACATGGCGTCGATCCGTATGTCGGACTGGGACTTAAGGGCAAGGTCTGGGATGTGAAAACATTATCGATTCGCAATCCTAAGGAAGCACCTGAATTGGTGGGCGTGCTTTCTGTGGTCGATGAATACCAACCAGAAATTCATGCTGACTTTCACGGGACAGGTCTTCAGGAATACGCATCGAATCAACTTGGTACTCGGCGGACCTACCACGGCCAAATCATGACAGAGATCACTGGGAGTGCGTATTCCAACTACGCCCTACGACCCTGGGATTGGCGCGTGACCGAAGCAATGATCGACGCGGGCAACGCAGCCGGATTTCCCTCAGATCGATTCGAGGCAGATGCGCAGCGCACGTTCTGGGGTGCGGAGTTGGCTCCGTTGGGAAAGAAACTGTGGCACGGTATGCCAATGTTCTATTCGCAACACTATTCCTATGCGAAATACCACACGATGGTCTGCACGCAAGAGGTCGCGTGGGAGCAAAGCGTTGTTGAACGAATGAAAGGACTTCTGCGCATCGGCAACAAGGTATGGAATGACGAGCGTCAGCCGAGCTATCCGGTCAACCGGATGAAACATTTCGTCGGTCACTTTGTCACCGCGTATGGAAACACGGCGACCGAACGACGCAAGAGTCGCGTTGAGTTATGGTCAAAACAAGGAACTTTCGCACTCGGGTTTATGTATCCGCAGACCGATGGTCGCGAGAGTCTGGTTTGTGCAACCACGGCTGCAGCGAAACAGGCCGTTGCCGCAGAGAATCTTCGTGAGTTGCAAATTCGATTGCACGATCAATTCGGAGATGACTCACAGAACATCAGGCAGTTCATTGAAGCCGGCCCGGAGATCAAACTGGCCATGGGCACACCCAGTTCGCAATTGCTTGCTGCAAAAAAAAGCGATGACGTAAAAATTGAGAACGGCATCAGCTTCCGTCTGCGCCTGCCTTACCGCAAGCCAGCTCAGCTCAAAGTGCAACTCAATGGACAAACTCTGAAACCCAGCACTACGGATGGTTACGAAAGCTGGTTCGCCGATGGTCACACGCAAGTGCATGTCAATGTGCCACCAGCAAAGGCCAGTCAAACAGAACTCTATTTCATTACCTGTGCCTACACACCGGACGAAGTTCGTCCCACCGGCTGGATGCCCCCCGCTGCCGTGCAAAAACGATTTGCGACGGCCAAAGCAGATGCCGCACCGGCTACCTTCACTGACCTGCCATATGGAAAACATTTTCGTCAAACAATGGATGTCTGGTTGGCACAATCAGAGAAACCGACCCCTCTTGTTTTTTACCTCCACGGTGGCGGCTGGGCGGCCCAAGACAAGACAGATATTCATCAGCACCTCGACGTGCGTGCTTTTCTGAAAGCCGGCATCTCCGTCGCATCCGTGAACTACCGCCTGCTACAAGATGCGAATGCCACAAATGTGACCCCGCCTCTACAATGGCCATTGAATGATGCCGCACGTGCGCTGCAGTTTTTGCGTTCAAAAGCTGATGATTGGAAGATCGACAAGAACCGCATTGGTGCCTGCGGAGTCAGTGCTGGCGGATGCTCCTCGCTCTGGTTGGCCCTGCATGATGATATGGCTGAGCCGCAAAGCGACGATCTCATTGCCCGCGAATCGACGCGACTCTTGTGTGCCGCTGTAAAAGCTCCGCAAACCTCGCTCGACCCGCGGCAACTACGCGAATGGATTCCGAACTACGAATACGGAGGCAAGGCGTTCGGATTTTCAGGCGCAACTCGTCAGGATTCATTCGCGCCTTATCTCGCCGCGAGAGACTCAATTCTTCAGTACATCCAGCGTTATTCTCCGATTGAACACGCAAGCAAAGACGACCCTCTGATATTCATGGAATTTCCTGTACAAGACCAAGCACCTATTCCCGGAGAAGAACAGACCGACGCCACGCACTCGGCAGTATCCGGCCTCATGCTGCAACGAAAGTTGCAGTCACTGGGAATCGAGTCGGAACTGCGATATCGAGGAGATGGCAAAACGGACAACGCCAGTATGCAGAAATTCTTGACGATCCAGCTGAAGCAGGAGCAATAGGACACCATGAAATACCTCTACTCATTCGCAGCCGTATTTGTGTTGCTGGCAACTCGTTGTTACTCCGATGAGAAGCCGGCTCCACCTTTGGACAGCCCTGTTCTCGAGAAGGGCATTGTTGGCTTGTGGCTGATGGGGCAATCTCTATGCGACGGTAGCGAGTCTTTACCACTCGTCACGCCAACCGATCATGGATGGGGAAACTACAGGTTCAAACGTGGGGTGCGCACCTGGGCCTACGGAAACCATTGCGATAAGCCAGAAGAACGATCAAATGAGCAATTCGCTTTCGTTCCTCTCACTGCAACGACAAATGGCGGACTGGGGGAAACAATCGCCAACGGCCTCGCAGATCATTTAAAGTCCGCCGCATTCGGTTCTCATCACAATGACACTAAGCGGGAAGCAGAAGCTCCTCACTTTCTGACCACATATGCGGGCCAGGGAGGGCGTTTCATTGATGAGCTTTCCTCGATTGATCAATCCACTGACGTCCGTACCCCAGCCTCTCGACGGCATGGCGGCGGCTACTACCAAACCAGTCTCGACGACGCTCGCCGTGCCACAGTTCAAGCTAAAGCGATGGGCAAAGACTTTACAATCGCCGCATTGATCTGGATGCAAGGTGAAGCGAATGGCGGCCCAGCCGGTGGCATTGTGCCAAATCGATGGGGGAAAGAACTCAAGCGACCTGCAGGACAGGAATGGTACCGCGACCGACTGATCGATTACCGAAAGAAATGGTCTCACGACCTGCAGGCGATCACCGGACAATCCGGAGAAATTCCGATGTTCACCTATCAGACACTAGGCCCGGCTGGCGAAGCTCAGCTGATGGCAGCAGACCGCGACCCCAACATCACGATGGTCGGTCCCCACTACATGGTTCCGAGTGCTATCAACAGTCGCTATGCGGGAAGGTATGGTGATCCGATTCACATGTCAGCAGACGGCGAACGCTGGTACGGCGAACAGGTTGCCAAAGTCGTTCATCGCGTCCTTCGGGAAGGTGAAGATTGGCAGCCTCTACGTCCCCGAAAAGTATGGATCGCACCTGCTCGGACCAGCGTGTTGGTGGACTTTCAGGTTCCTCGCCCTCCTCTGGTTTTGGATCAGACGTTTCTTCCTCGCGAACAGTATTCGATGGATGATGGTTTCCATTCGCTCTACGGGTTCCAAATCCGAGACGCAGCCCGAGCGGTCTCAGGGATCACGGCTGTCGAAATCGAATCGCCAACGCTCATTCGAATCCAGTTGACGGCACCTCTAAAAGAAGATGCACAATACACGCTTAGTTACGGCCTGCCCTACGCCGGTCAAGTCGGGACAATTGCCGGCATCCGAAAAGGCCCTGCGGTTGCCGATCAGTCAACAACCGAACTGCTCATTGACGGAAACGTCGGTCGTCAATTGAAACTACTGATCGCCGAAGGAGCATTTCATGTGACAAACATGCTGACCGGCGATGCTTACGCGCGAGTCCCGGTTCGCTACGTTAACAAAGAAGATGAAATCACCGTGCTCCGCTTCGAAAATCGCGAACGCCGCAATAACACGGACTTTGCCGTGGGGCAAACGCTCACCACATTGCGTCCTTTTTCATACGGAAACTTGAGAGATTCGGATCCAGAGAAGGCAATCTATCGGTTCGCCGACCCAGCCTATGGCACCCGTGTCGGCCAATTCTATCCGTTGTGGAACTGGTGCGTTCTCTTCAATCAATTTCCCATTTCAGAACGATGAATATCTCAAAGGAGTGACATGAGTACCGCACCTGAAATTAATCCATACGTCTGGGCAACCGTCGGCGACGATGATCTTGATCTATGGAATCGATACCTCAAAGAATTCGTCCCTCCCGACTCCTTCGATGCACATGCTCATCTGTGGCGTGTGGAAGACCTGGGATCTCCGACGCCCGCGCTTGCGGGTGCGGGACCGGCGGAAGCGACACGGGAGATCTACGACGAACGTATGTCGATGTGGATGCCGAATCGTTGCCCGTCCGGCGGGCTGTTTTTTCCGTTTCCAACACGCTCTCTTCAGGTGGATGCGGCCAATCGCTTTCTGGCTGATCAAATGAAGACCGATTCAGATTCACGAGGGCTGATGATCGTCACACCGCGACAGGAGCCAGCGGACGTTGAACGGCAGGTCGTCGACGACGGCTTCGTCGGCTTTAAAGTTTATCATCTCTTTGCTGATCGCGAAGATACGCTGTTCGCACCGACAGAGGAATTCATCCCGGAATGGGCGTGGGAAATCGCTGATCGCCGTGGTCTGGTCATCATGCTTCACATGGTTCTGCCGCGCGCCTTGGCGGAACCCGCCAACCAGTCGTACATTCGCAGCCATTGTCAGCGATACCCTGGCGCAAAGCTAATTCTCGCCCACGCGGCGCGCGGATTCTGCGGACGCCATACCGTTGAAGGCATTGATTCATTACGCGGGCTGGACAACGTCTTCTTCGACACATCAGCGGTTTGCGAACCGGAGGCGTTCGAAGCCATTTTGAAGACGTTTGGTCCGACGCGTCTCTTCTTCGGCGCCGACTTTTGTGTGACCGAAATGCGCAGCCGGTGCGTCAATCTGGCCGATGGATTCTTGTGGCTCGATGAAATCAAACCAGACTTCAGCCGCTCACGTTTCGCCAGGCCAACACTGCTGGGTCTCGAGTCGTTACTGGCGCTCAAGCAGGCGTGTAAGAATCAGCATTTGACCGATAGTGATGTCGAAGAGGTGTTCTGCCTCGGTGCACGGCGAATGCTCGGACTGCCGCTACCACGAAGTATGCCGGATGTGCAGGCGACTTACCGTGAAGCCAAAACGATCATCCCCGGTGGTACGCAACTTCTCAGCAAGCGACCGGAAATGTTCGCACCCGACCAGTGGCCTGCCTACTATCGCGAAGCCCGCGGCTGCGAGGTCATCGACATCGAGGGCAACCGGTTCATCGACATGAGCTTGGGCGGGATCCTCTCCACGATTCTCGGTTACAGCGACCCAGACGTGAACGCCGCCGTCATGCGTCGCGTGAGTCTCGGTGCAATGTCCACGCTGCAAACAACCGACGAAGTCGAACTGGCGAAGCTGTTGATGGAAATTCATCCCTGGGCACACAACGCACGGTTCACCCGGGCTGGCGGCGAATCAATGGCTGTTGCCGTTCGAATTGCGCGCGCATTCACTGGTCGCGACAAAATTGCGATATGTGGCTACCACGGCTGGCATGACTGGTATCTGTCAGCGAATCTTTCTCAGCACGGTGCAGAGGAAAAAACAGATCAACTCGACGGTCACCTGTTGCCCGGACTCGAACCACGCGGTGTCCCGACAAGTTTATCCGGCAGCGCGCTCACGTTTCACTACAACAATCTGGACGAACTGGATG
>JAJDEL010000323.1 GCA_029259835.1 Planctomicrobium sp.
CTCGAAGGATTCAACGAATGGATGGTCCGTTGCGGTCTCGAATTCGCCGGTCACCCTGGTGTCGATAAATTCATTGACAACACTGGTGCCGAAGCAGAGATGAATCTTACCTTGCATGGAAAAATCGGAAACATCCCGGCATCTTATGTTGAAGTTCGCGTTCAGAAAGAAAAGCCGCATCGCATTTCCGTTCGTGGAACGGTTCATGAGCGCATGTTTTTCGGCCCCAAACTTGAATTGGTCACAGAGGTTTCAACGATCCCAGGGACTCAGGAAGTGACTGTGACAGATTGGGTAACGAATCGAGGTGCTGGCGATCAGGAGATCATGTTGATCTACCACACGAATTATGGGGCACCACTCCTGGAAGAAGGTGCGCAGCTTGTCGCGCCGATCAAATCGCTTGCCCCTATGAACGAAACCGCGATCACAGGACTCGACAACTACGCAATTTATGCGGGACCAACTCCGGGATTTACCGAGCAGGTTTTCCTGACAGAGCTTTTTGCAGACAATCACGATCAGACGCTCATTTGCCTCAACAGTAAAGACAGAAAACGTGCGGCTTCGATTTCGTACAACGTCAAAGAACTCCCTTACTTCACCGTTTGGAAGAACACAACAGCCAAAGCAGATGGCTACGTGACAGGGCTTGAACCTGGAACTTGCTTTCCGTTCAACAGGCAGGTTGAACGGAAATTCGGTCGCGTTCCAAAACTTGCACCAGGGCAGACCCGAAAGTTTTCACTCATCTATGGTGTTCATTTTGGTATGAAAGATGTCCAGGGTGTTCTCAGTGAAATCGAGAAAATCCAAAACGGTCGCAAACCTGAAATTTCACGTCAACCGCCCAAACACGATTGAGAACTGAACGCTTCATCAAATGTTTGGTTTGAGATTTTCAATACCCAACTCCGCGATGAGGTCTTGCGGCACGTCACCGTTTTCATGCCAGCGACGGGCGATGTTGTACGCTTTGATCTGTTCTTTTAATCTCTCTCGGTCGAGTTGACCACCGGCACTGGCTCCATCTTCGATTGGTGACTCAAAGAATCTCTCCGGGAGCGTATCTTCTACTGGAGTCCAGCCTTGTTGGATGTTGAAGAGTTTCTTCGCTGTTACGATGCGTTGCGCCGTCAGCTTAAGTTCTGTGGAGTCGATCTTCCAACCAGTGACAAGGGTCAGCATTTCTGCCATGGCTGCGAAACGATCTTCAAAGACTCCTCGCAAAAATTTACACAGAATCAGCGAGTCCATCACAGCGGCTTCATCTTCAGTCGCAATTGCTAGCGCAGGTGCGGAATCACTCGGATTCAGCCGATCGATTTGATCCGAGAAGTCAACCTGATAAGCCCCTGATCGATTGTGGTCCGCACCGCGTGTTCCCACAGCGAAGCCGAGCGCCATTGTTTGCAGCGCTCTTGGGTCGTACCCAGGGAGTTCCATTCCCTTGACATGAATCGCAAACTCTTCTGATCCACCACCAAATTCATCGCTTGCTAACCGAACACCCTCAGCAAGAGTTTCCCCGATCTCTTCTCGTTGAGCGATTTTCTGGAGTGTTGCCAGCAGAGCCTGATCGTCTCCGAAACGCAGATTCGGTTCGTCGATGATGCCTCTTTCAGCACACTCCATTGCAAATGCGACACTCGCACCGGCACTGATGGTGTCGATGCCGATTTCGTCGCAATATGCTGAGGCTGCCAAAACGGTTTCCGGATTGGAAATCCCACAGAGAGGACCGAGTGCATAAAGATTCTCGTATTCCATCCGCACAGGAGTTTTCTTGGCGTCTCCCAGTTGGAAGATATGCTCACAGCCAATCGTGCAAGCGGCACAACTGTCGCGCGTGCGCTGTTTCGAGAGGACATCTGGCGCGATCTGCTCCGCTCCTTCGAAGGATGTCTGCTGAAAATTTCTGGTGGGCAAAGTGCCGAGTCGATTGAATGTCAGCAAGTTGCTGACAGTGCCGAGTTCTCGGTATTTGTCAGTTGCTGCTCCGAACGATTGTTTGGAAAGCCATTTACTGTAACGAACGAGTTCATCCGGCGAAGCAAATTCGGTTTGTCGATCCCCAGCGACGGCGATTGCTTTCAACATTTTGGAACCCATCACCGCGCCTAAGCCACCACGTCCGGCGTGCCGACCATCGTTGGAAATCGTCGCATAGCGGACCAGTTTCTCACCGGCGGAGCCAATTGCGGCAACGCGAAAATGCTTGCCAATTCGTGAGCGAATACTCGTCGCAACTTCGGCACTCGAAATTCCCCAGAGATCTTGGGCATCTTCAAAAAGGACTGCTTCAGGAGTGATTTGCACGAAGACTGGTGATTCACTTTGTCCGACGATGCAAATCGCATCGTACCCCGTTTTTTTTCCAGCGATGGCAAAATGTGAGGAAGAAAGCGAATCATTCATACGATTCGTCAACGGACTTTTCGCCAGAACCGAAAACTTCGCCGACGTTGTCAGCGGACTTCCGACAAGAGGGCTGAAAATGAAGAGCAGGGGTGCTGACTCGCCGAGCGGATCGTATTCTCCAGAAGTTTCCGCCAGAAGTAATGCCGCTCCGAGACCTCCACCTCCTATAAAATTGCGAAGAACGTCTTCTTCAATCGGGACCACACTGAAGGTCCGAGAGGAAAGATCGATTCGCAGGTAGCGACCGTGATATCCGAATGGCATGTTACTTCACGAAGTTAGTCAGAAATTTGTACTCGTCCGTGTTTCACATTCAATCGACCTTCACCGAATAGGCGAACCGCCTCGGGATAGGTTTCACATTCCGCGGCTTGGACACGTTTCGCCAATGCGTCGGCAGTGTCATCTGAGTCAACAGGGACTGTTTGTTGTAAAATGATCGGTCCGTGGTCGTATTCGTTGTCACAAAAGTGCACGGTGCATCCAGAGACTTTGCATCCTCGCGCGATAACAGCATCGTGAACGTGGTGACCGTACATTCCTTTACCACAAAACGCTGGAATCAAGCTAGGATGAATGTTCATCACTCGGTTTGCGAAGTCGCCTGGTATGATGATTTTGCTGAGATAGCCGGCAAGGAGAACCAGCTCTGCATCGACCTTACGAATTTCAGAGAAGACTGCGTCGCTGAATTCCAGCGTGGATGAAAAAGATTTCGGCGCGATGTTCTGTGCCTCTATTTTTAACTCCCCTGCCCGCTGGAGACCGGTACATTCTCGGCTCGCGATGACCAGGGGAATCGTGGCATGAAGTTCGCCTGCGAGGATTTTCTCCTGCAAATTGACCATCGTTGACCCCCCACCAGAAATGAGGACAGCAAGTCGTAACGGAGGTTTTGATAACGAGTCTTCAGGCATCAAATTTATCGAAATTTCAGAAAGAATATTTGTTCGTGCAAGAAGAATACACAACTTGAAGCGGTCCTGAAACCAGTTCGCGTACGGAATCGCGAAGCGGATTCAATGCATGTTTCGCCGGATGTGATTATCAATTGCGGAAGGTTTTGCTGATCATCGACCGTTCCTGCTGAAAATCGGTGATGACGTTGCCAGTGACCGGGTCGAGTTGCAGAATGTTAATCATTCGCCAATCACCCTCTTCAAGCTGCCATGTCGTTTCCCAATGAGTCGGTTGATGCCCGGTGTAATCGCGCTGTAATGCCTTAACAGTAGCATTCACTCGGAATTTCGATTTGGCTCGAGTGTTCTGGTTTAAGAGTTCGGTTTCAATGGCAGTCAGACGCATGTCATCCTTTACTTCGACCCAATTATACGCTGTGCCAATGAGGGTTTTTAGATCTTCCGCCTGACTTGAGACGTAACTGACAGTCCGGTCGAGATCTCGTTGCTGGAATGATGTAACAATTCCAACGACCGAGTCATGAACTTGTTCTCTAGCAGTGACGACGCTCCGTTCAACGACCCAAGTGGCTGCGACGATGATCAGGCAGCAGGCCATGACAATCAAGTAGCGGGACTGTAACCGGCGGTACCAAACCATCCCGGAAATCATCGCCAGCAAGGTGAACAGCAGCATCGGTTGCCAGGCGTTTTCCGTAAACCACATGCTGCTTTCTCCTCTCATTCGCGGTGCGAACCAGACTGAATCCATTTCCGAATAACAACGCCGCGTTACAGCTCACAGTCTAAAACTGTGGAGCTTGCGGAATTCTTATCAGCAGGCAATCTGAAGCACCGAAGTTTTTATTTCGCGACCAATTCTCTGACGAGTCCACGAGACGCCTTGTAAGCATGCCGAATGGCAAACAGACGAGTCTCGATTTGCTCCTGGTTGTAATACTTCCCCGGTTCGCTCACAGGCAGACCTGCCAGATTGAGCGTTAAGGGCATTAAATCCATAAATTCTTTGTAGCGTCGTTGTTGTTCACTTTGCTCAGCCATGAAACCTCTCCCAACGTGACAATTTTGCCACAATCCAATGGAACCGATAGACCCTGCTTTTCGAAAGGATCCCAAAACAGACTGGCACTGCGAGTCGAACGGCATGAACAAACTGTTCAACAAGAATACGAAATGCAGTGACCAACTGTTTGAAGCATATTGAGTTCGACGGACCGCTTACAACGATAAGGCAACTGCGAAACAGAAAAACCTCAGACCTTTGTCGAAATCCAGTGCTTCGACCAGAAAATCCAGGTCGCGATAATGCCCCGAACGAGCATGTCGGCATTCATTCCAACCCAGGCTCCCATCAGTCCCATTTCCAGGTGGACTCCAAAGTAGTACCCCAATGGAATGCGGACGAAATATGTGGTGACAATGGCAACAATCAGCGGAAGTTTTGTCGCTCCAGCCCCACGAATAGCGGCAAAATAGACGATCGACAATATCAATGGGATTTGAAATAAACCGACGATTCGAAATGCGGGAATCCCGACAGCCTGCACTTGCGGATCCTGGTGCATGTTTGTGTAAATCCAGGCTGCTCCCAGAGTAAACCAAATCGTAATGAAGATTCCCAGAATCGAACATTGCATTGCAGCTTCATGACCTGCCTTCACGGCGCGATCACGATTTTTTGCACCAAGCGACTGACCGACCATCGTTGCTGCTGCGGCGCCATATGCAATTGCTGGGAGGTACGTCAGGGCTTCAATTCGGACTCCGATAATGTGAGCTGCGAATTCAGTTTCCCCGATGCTTGAGATGACACGCAGGAAGATCGCGTGCCCCAACCACATGACGAGTCCCTCCATTGCAGAGGGAATTCCGATTGCCAGAATGCGGCGAACCGTTTCTCCGCGCAGACGCAGCTCTTTCATGTTGAGCGAAAGTCCGCTGGTCCCTTTTATAAGTAGGCCGAGAATGAGTACACCTCCGCTCACCCTGGCAATCAATGTCCCGATCACGATTCCGTCGACTCCCATTGGTTCGAGAGATCCCCAACCTCGAACGAGAGCTGTTGAAACAATGACGTTGAGCACGCTTACCGAGCCAAAGACCCACATCGGTGTTTTCATGTCTCCACAACCGCGATACGCAGCAGCAATGACAAGACTCATGCTGGAGAAGATAAGGCCGACTGCGTCGATACGGAGATACCGAATCGCAATCGCTGCCGCATTTCCTTTAAGACCCATGAAACTCACAAGAGCAGGGGCCAGCGGAACGATGATGACCATGAAGATCAGACCGGCAACCAGTGAGAGCAGGGCCGAGCGATTTGCGACTCGATTCGCTAACTCTCGATCATCTTCGCCCCAGGCACGTGCACAGAGTGCCGTTGTCCCATTACCTACGACTGCGAACAACATCGATCCCAACCAGCCGACATAAGCTGCTACGCCGACGGCGGCGGTTGCGTCCGTTCGGACATCTGCCGAAAGGTGACCGGCGAGATAGACATCGTAAAACCCCACCATGAAGTTCAGGATTTGTTCGCCCAGGACAGGCAGCGCCAAATAGAAAACCGTCCAGCGAAGGTTTCCTGTGAGCAATTCTGGTTTGGGAGTCGATCTTCCGTGGCGAGCCATGGGGAGATGATAGAAGAGCCGACGTAGAATGACAGCCGCTTTCAAGACGTGGCAAGCTTTAGCCGTACACTTGAACTCTGTCGTTGATACACAAGTTTCTAGGAGTGAAGCCCTGATATTTTTCCTAGCCCAGCCTGAAGGGCTGGGTTCTCAGATCAAGATATTCAGCAGGGCCGACGGTCCGGTCATTTGCCACCGTGACTGTCGGTCAAATAGTCGGACCGTTGGTCCTATCGGTTTGTTTTGATTCGATTTCCCAGCCCTGCGGACCGGGCTAGGCAAACGAGTGGCCCTTTGGGCCGGAAAAGTGTAAAGCAAGTTGTGTATCACGGTTAGCACTTGATGTGTACGCTTCATCTCTTAAGCAGAGCCGTGTTTGATCGTGCTACTGCACTTTACGTTCTAAGGGACCAGTCACTGTTTTCCGAAGCGACGGAATTTTCGTCCGTTTTTCATGCATGGGGAGTTGACCCTCATTCGCTTTTACGTCCTGCATTTTCTTGTATCCCAGCAGATTCACACGCCATGGCCCTTTGAGTTTATCAACCAGCGTAAATGGCTTTGGACTATAGAATGTGTATGTTGTTTCTGTATTTCCTGACGGATCCCAGAGTTTCACCGCTTGGGGATGGTAAGTCTTTGGGTCGAGGAAAAGTTCAGCCTTTCGAAATTCTCTTCTGAGGTCAGGAACGAGCGGGTAGGCGATGATATGGATTTGTCCTGGAGGCTTATTATGACGTTCACCAAACGCCAGTTTGTATCGTTTCGCAACTGAATCAGCTTTCATTCCAAACAGAAACGGCATTGGACCATCGGTAATTCTTTGACCTTGGTATTGCTTTGGAATTTCCATGCGGTTGTATTGTCTAGGAGGGTGGTGAATTTCCAAAATATCTTTGCCTGTGCAGATCCATGATTTCATTTCATCCGCTTCAATGGTGAAAACTTTGCCGTTTTCGAGTGTGTGTTGTAGTTTCTTGCCTCCTGCTTTCTCCACTTCTTTCACAACATCAGGGTCCGGTTGAAAATCCATTCGCGCTTTATCAGGCGACCCAAACCAGTATTGTCCGATCGCACGTTTTTCAACCATGAAGACGTAATCGTATTTGTAGCGACGGAAGGTTCCGTGAAGAGTGTCGATGCCTGCGGTTTTGCGTTCCCATTCGTCGAGGAGCATTAGCATTTTTGGTGATGGTCGCTCCGCGAGGATTTCGATTTTCGGGGCCGCACCAAGGTTTTGTTGAAGTCTTTGGCCAGGTTGAGCCAAAGGAAAGGGCCGACTTCCTTTTTGTGGTTGTGAATTTTGAGACTGTGGGAATTGACCGTAAGCAAGCCCAGTGGTCAAAACGAGACTCAACGCCATCCATGAGAGGGTTTGGCGAAATGATTTCAAAATGAAAGGCATAGGTGCAGGATCCTTCCCGGTCAAACATCGTCTTCGCATTTGAAATTCAGATGAGGACAGATGTTTCACGTTGATTCCAATTCAACGATCACGACTGGTTAATGTTCACCGTGGTGGGACAAGCTTCGGTTGCGACTGCTCCCGAAGTGAGGTGAGTGGGAAGTCTATCGGCGATTCGCAATCACGGAAAGACCATTTTTTCACCCGCGTTTTGAACGCAAGGTATAAACATATCAATAGTTACGAAAAATCGACTCCTCGGAGAAATTCTCCCAGGAGTCGAAATCATTCGAATCGAAGTCGATAGCGGAAGTCCCGCGATTGCTCGCAGCTTCCTGACGCATCGCTGAGTCTTGATTTAGAGGTTGAAGGTTTCGAGCGAGTGCAGCAACGGAGTACAGAATTCGCTCATTCAACTCTCAATTCAAGGCCTGCTTTACCAGTTCTTTGGATTCATGAACCACCACCAGCGGTCGGTGCGTGAATCAAAAGTCAGGTTCCAGCTACCGTCATCCCATTCCAGGGTGGAACTTCTCCAGCCCATTGGAACTTGTGGGTACGGATAGTACGGGCCGATGTAAGGGAATGCACTTGCATCGTACTGACTTGGGTAGCTCACAGCCGAATAGTTGTCATGCTGAGCATACGATGGCCAAGCATAGTCTGGCAGGTTCGGTTGGTTGTAAACCTGATGACCTGCTTGTGCGGCATGGCCAGGTTGTCCTTGGTAGGCCTGTACAGGTGGTCGCCCTTGTGGAGCATAACCTGGAGGAGGTCCTTGCGGCTGCTGAGGTGCAACACCCTGTGCTTGCTGAATCGGTCCACGCGGACCATATTGCGGTCCCTGAGGACCAAATTGTGGCTGTCCCTGTGGGCCAAACTGCGGCTGACCTTGTGGGAATTGTCCGTACGGTCCTTGAGGACCGAATTGAGGTTGTCCTGGTCGACGTTGAGCAACTTGAACTGGCTGCCCTTTGACCTGGAGTTGGTTGAGAACCTCTCCTACGCCTTGGACACTTCTTGTTGCCTGTTGAGCGAGTGCAACCTGCGAAGCGTCTTCAACATTGCCGATGAGGCTTGCAGTTCCATTTTTGTAACGGACTTCAATGTCATACCCGCTGAGGCCAGCAGAGGTGAGGGACTCAGCAATATCCTGAGCCACCTTTTGATTTCCACGGGCTGCTTTCTGGTCGAACGCAACCGGTCGGACGCGTCGATTCGGAGCACCCTGTGATACAGCGGCTGCCTGTTGGATTGGAGAATCCGCCGAGGATTTCGTCGTGTCCATGAGCGTCAGTGAGTTTTCCACTGTTTCGACGCCTGGCACGCGACTCACAAGGCGAGTCACAAGTGCTCGCTGTGCTTCGTCTTTAATTTGACCGCCAATCGTCGCAACACCGGATTTGTACTCGATCGAGACATCCTGGTGAACGAGATTCGCTCTGCCGAGTGCTTTCGCAATGTTCTCGGCAACTTTTTGGTTTTGGTTCGTGTTCGCCGATTTTTGAACGGCTGGAGCGGACTGTGCTTGTCCTTCACCAGGTTTCAGAAAATCAAGCGGACCGGCCACTGAGATACTTGGGACTGCTGCCAGCAATCCAAGGCTCAGTACCCATTTCCGTGGCAGAAGCATGGACTCACTCCTTGAGTTTTTGAGTGTTCCGCTGCCGGTTCCCGTGGAAGCGGCTCTTCCGGTCTCCCGGAGCGGACTCGATTCGAATGATTTATTGTGCTCGCGACTATGAATGACACGTTTTTTGCGATGAGATACCACAAGGTAAAATTGCGTCACACTCTTCCGAGAGCAGAATAGTTGTCACTGTCATCGGTCCTCCTTGACCGACAAGTTCAGTTATTCTGGTTATTTCGACTGGAATGGTTTTTCTAGTCAGAAAAACTAGGGAAATATGCAGAATGATTCAAGAAAATGATTTACGGATGAGACATACACGCCAATTATGCGGCAAATATGGACATCAAGGCCGTGTGAGAGACTCTATCGCCTCACGAGCGAGATGCGCCATCTTCGGGTGCGTTGGTTCCAGGGATGGCTCGATTCCCTTTTCTCTTAAGCGAACAGAGGTTGCCGGGCCGATGCTGGCGTTTACGCAGCTCTGAGCACTTGTGATCCAGTTTTCTTGAAGATCCATTTGAGCAGCTACTTCCAGGACGTGAACGACCTGTTGCGCACTCGTCCATAAGAGAATGTCAAACTCACCTGCGACTGTGGCAAGAATTGCCGCTTTGAGTGGCTGGAGATCATCAGGGAGTTCCCATTTATAGATGGGAACAGAGAGCAGCTTCGCATTTTGCGACTGGAGCCAATCGTGAAGTTCCAGGCTGGGGATTCCATACTCTTGAATTGCTACGGTTTTGCCAGTGAGTTCAAAATCTGCTTTGCGAAATTCCTCGACAAGTTCTTCCCAGGTGTTTGGTTCAGGCGCACGAAAGTCAGAAGCGATGTTTCTCTTCGAAAGCACCGCCATCGGCTTTGGACCTCTGACAGCAACACAGGTCTTCTGAATCAGATCGTTGATTTCTTCCTCGGAAAACTTCTTTGAAAGTGCTTCGAATAGGGCTGTCGTTCCAACACCAGTCAGAAAGATGATGACATCAATTTCGCCAGCGGAAAGCATCTCCGCGAACTTCTCAACGGCAGGCTGAGAAGCGTTCGAGACTTCCTGCATCGAAGGTGCGACGGTTGCCTCGCCACCGAATCGCTCGATGAAGCGCGCCATCTCGTCTCTTCGACGGCTTTCAAACGAACATATTCGTGGGCGCGAGTTGGTCATGGAAATCTCTGGTTCTCTCCAAAGTCACAAGTGAATAGATCAGCGTGGACCTTACTTACCTACTCATGATACGTGTTCAGACGACACACAAGCCCGTCGGAGGACACTTCGATCTCCAGAGAACTCCCATCAAGAGTGAAGGTGTAAACCGTTTCGTCTTCATCTGTATCCCTGCCAGTTTCTGCAGGAAGGTGAGGAAGGAGTGTCTCGACGAGCGTTTCGGCGGAAACAGAAATTTCGGTGCCGCCTGGAAAGATGATAGAGGCGTTGCACGGACCCACTTCGTCAGCGTTTCGCCTACAAAAAGGAAGGCCGAAGTACGAAACGCATTCGTCCTCAAGTTCGATCACGATGCCGAGAAGATCATAACGGAATTGTCCTTGACTGAACGGTTTCGAATTTGATGGTCGCCCGAATAGAGACAAGTCCGTACTTGGAGCACCAAGCGGGATACCGTTCAGCGAAACAACTCGAAGGTCCAGTGTGAGCGATTGTTGCTTTTGCTTAGGCCACTCTTCGGATGCGTCGCGACGAAATCGATCAAAAACTCCCATCTTTTTTCTCCGTGTCTCTGAGTCTTCGCGGGAAAGAATGGCTTCAAACAATTGAAGCCATTCTAAAACTCCGCGTGATTCGGAGTTCTAGGGAACGGAATAACGTCGCGGATGTTTTGCATACCGGTCAGTAGCAAGATCATTCTTTCGAGACCGAGGCCGAATCCAGCGTGCGGGACGCTGCCATAGCGGCGGAGGTCGAGATACCACCAGTACTCTTCAGGGTCGAGACCGCATTCTTCGAAACGGCTTTCAAGGACATCGAGACGGTGTTCGCGCTGGCTGCCGCCGATGATTTCGCCCACGCCGGGCACGAGGACATCCATCGCCCGAACCGTTTTGCCGTCTTCATTGCAGTACATATAAAACGGCTTAAAGCTTCGCGGGTAATCAAAAACGATGATTGGTTGCTTGAAGTGTTCTTCGGTCAACCAGCGCTCGTGCTCGGCCTGCAAATTCGTTCCCCATTCAACGGGGTAATCCCATTTCTTGCCGCTCTGCACCAGGAGTTCAACCGCTTCCGTGTAAGAAACACGTTTGAATTCGTGTTTAAGGATGTTGTTGAGCGTCTCCAGAACAGTTTTGTCGATCCGGTCGTTGAAGAACTTCATATCCTCGGCACATTCATCGAGACAGCGTTTGACGATGTTTTTGATGAAGTCTTCCGCGAGCTGCATGTTCCCTTCCAAATCACAAAACGGAACCTCCGGTTCGACCATCCAGAACTCTGAGAGATGCCGAGTCGTGTTTGAATTCTCAGCGCGAAACGTAGGACCAAAGGTGTAAACCGGTCCGACGGCTGTCGCGTAAATCTCGCCTTCCAGTTGCCCAGAGACCGTCAACGACGCTTTTTTGCCAAAGAAGTCTTCTGTGTAGTCGACCGGTTTTCCGTCTGTTGATGGATTAAGTGTCGTGACAGTGAACATTTCTCCCGCCCCTTCACAATCACTGGTCGTGATGATTGGGGTTTGTACGTATAGGAAAGTACGTTCCTGGAAGAAATCGTGAATCGCTCGACTGACACAGTTGCGGACTCTGGCAATTGCGCCGAACGTGTTCGTACGCGGTCGCAAATGAGCGATTTCTCGGAGGAATTCGAAGCTATGCCGTTTCTTTTGAAGCGGATATGACTCGGCGTCTGCGGTTCCGAGGAGTTCGAGTGATTCGGCATGAAGCTCGACACGCTGTTTGGCACCTGGAGACTCTTTGAGATCGCCAGTGAAGCGAACGCTCGAACCGGTCGTCATCTCCTTAATCGTCTCTTCGTATCCGGGAACATCGGCGTTCACGACGACCTGTAAGTTTGACATACAGGAACCGTCGTTGAGTTCGACAAATGAAAAGCCATGCTTGGAATCACGTCGCGTGCGGACCCAGCCGGAGATGTCGACCTTTGCTCCCGGTTCAACTTCGTAAAGCAGACTTGCGACACGTGGTGCGGTGTTAGCCATCGTTGTTGATCTTTCTTTGCCTTTTTTCGCACACTGGAATTATGCAGCGAAATTACTCTTCGTCTTTGCCGCTCTTGCCCCGGAAATACAGTCGGATTGGGACTTCCTTAAACGGCAGTTGTTCCCGCATGTAGCCGAGCAGAAACCGCTTCCAGCTTTTGTCGAACAGTTTCGGCTCGTTGCACTTCATCACAATCGTTGGTGGTTCGGTTGCAACTTGAGTTGAATAGAAAATCTTTCCGCGTCGGTTGTTTTTGTATCGCGGTGGATTGGCTTTGTAGGCCTCTGAGACAACTCGGTTAAGCTGTCCGGTTGAAACCCGCGTTCGCGACTGTTTGTAGATTGTTTGAGAGAGGTTGATGAGTTGTTTGATGTTCCGGCTGTCTTTGGCTGTGATGAAAGCAACTGGCACGTGCCGCAACATGGAGAATGTTTTGAAGAGGTATTCCGCCCATTTCTCGCTGGTCATCTCCTTGTCGAGGCCGAGATCCCATTTATTGACAACGAAGATGCAAGGCTTATCCCCTTTCAAAATTTCATCGACAAGTTGTTTGTCGACACGGGAAATTTTGTCGCTAGCATCAAAAAACATCATCACAACATCGGCACGACGAATGCTCTTTTGAGCACGGACCAGACCATAGAATTCGATGTCGTTTGCGAGACTCTTCTTCTTACGGACACCTGGTGTATCGATAGCAACGAAAGTTTTCT
>JAJDEL010000324.1 GCA_029259835.1 Planctomicrobium sp.
TCGGGTTTCTTATCAGCAAGCCCAATGTAGTCTTCCGGTGCTCGATTCTCGACGAATTCTTCCCATTCGGCGGACCGGGAAGAACCTGTACTCTGGGACCAGAAAACACCTGCCACCAGAATCACAGCGACTCCGATGAACCCAATCAAAAGGTAATTGGAATACGGCTCGACTTTGGCCAAGCCAGCATTCAGCCACTTTTCGAGCTCAGTTTTGTCCGCTTCGTGCTGGTAATGGTGTTCCGGTGCTTGCGACTCGTTGTCGGGTGCTGCAGGGGCTGGGGGCTGTTGTGTTTGTTCGCTCATGGCGGTCCATCATCCTGGCGTAGTGCCTGGTCAGGCTGAGATTGAGTTGTACTGGAAGAAGAAAGCCATACTCCCTTACTCATTGCGATGAACTCAAATCAAGAGTCCAATCAGCATCGGCTTTCCGTCTCAACCTCTCAGTATAAGGACGTTTATGAAAAATGGTCAAGCTGCGGTTTCCGGAGAATTTGAATGAGGGCAGATTCTCTAAGATTCCATGCCAAAACCCCATCAATAGCTGGTATCCTCCAGTCTTGTGAGGTTCTATGATAATTGGACCAACATGGAGGCGAAGGATGGCGTAGTTGGTTCGTTTCAGAATCGAAAAGCGTCTCAGTCAAGGGTAATGAAGATGATGCCTAAGCAGCAGAAAACTCGCCGAATGATCAATTTTTCCGTCGTTGTTTCAACGATCCTGCTGACGCCGAATTTCCTCTTTGCTCAGCGTGCGGCCTCGACCCGGCTGCTATTCCTCGGTCCGACTCGTCCGGTCATTCTCGAAATTGAGTTTGTCGCGGGACGATTCAACATCGAAGAAATGCGAAGCAAATACGCGACTGAAGTCTTCAAGCAGCTAGATGCAAACGAAAACGGACAACTCGACGCCGACGAAGCTCAGCAAATTCCAACGGAGGGGCGTTTGCGGGTGGGTGTTGATCGCCTGGAAGAGAAATGGAAGCAGCTCGACGTCACTCCAACAGACGATCAGATTTCTCTTCATGAATTGACGGCGCATCTACAATTGTCTCTTGGTCCACCTCTGACTATCGAAAAAGCTCCTCCCAAGTTGGCTGCGACTGTTCGACTCTATGAAGATCTCGACCTTAACAGTGATGGAAAGATTTCTGGTGATGAAGTCGAGCAGGGACTCAATGTTCTCCGAGCGTTTGATTTTGACGATGACGAAACACTCAGTGTCGCAGAGCTACAACCGTTCCCACTCTCGGTTGTCCAAGCTCAGCAACAGGCGGCAGTCGATGAGGAGCCTGTCCCAATCCACTTCATTCGAAACGATGAAGAAATTTCCGAAGCCGTAGATGGTTTCCTGTCACATTACAAATCTGCGAATGCAGTCGCGGCAGTGCTGTTGACTGGACTCAAGGAAAAAGAGTTCGGTCGGTTCGATCTCAACGACGATAAAACCTGGGACAAGGATGATCTCGAACTCTTCCTGAAGCGTGGTCGAGCGGACTACATTCTGAAAGTCTCCCTCGCTCCTCCAGTCGTCGAAGTCGTCAAAGGAGATTTCACTGGGACAAGACGACCCACAATCAACATCGGCGGGATGCCTGTGGAGTGGAGAGCGAAGAGCCAGATTCACCAACAATTTGATGCGACTCGTCTGTTTCTGACTCGCTTTATTATGTCAGATGCAGATAAAAATCGTTATCTCGACCCGATGGAGTTCGCCGGCTTGCAAGCAGACGTTCCGTTTGAAGCGGTCGACCTAGACGAGAACCAACAGGTCACACGAGAAGAAATCAAATTCTTCTTTACGATGGATGGTCTCGCTGCGCAAAGTCGGCTGGTGCTGTCTCTTTCAAACGAAACAAAAACGCTTTTTGAAATTCTTGATGAGGACATTGACCGCCGTTTGAGTCCGCGTGAGTTCGTTCAGGGACAAGAACGATTGTTGCAATACGATCTGAATCAGGATCAAGCGTTACTGCCAGATGAACTGAATTCCCAGTTCCGAGTCACGTTCACACAGCCAAAACTATTTGAAACCGATCCCACCAGAAATCAAAACACGATGATGAACCAGCGGCAAGGGATCGTCCGTCAAGAAACGTCCGGTCCGGTCTGGTTCGGTCGCATGGACGACAACATCGACGGAGAGGTTTCCTGGCGAGAGTTTTTAGGCTCTCGTGAGAAGTTTGACGAACTCGACCTTAACGACGATAATTACCTTGAGATGTCAGAAGCGGAGGCAGCAGAGGCTCTGAGAAATACGGAACCTGCAACTCCAGAGTAGCCAGTGCCAACTCAATTTTCGATGAAATCAACATGTTGGGAGCGACAACGGAGCGGATTTGCTAGAAAGGTGCCCGAAAACCAAGTTGCAGTGCAACACTAGAGAATGTCAACAAGCAAGAAAGCTGAAACAATGTCCGAAGATTCACTCGTTCCTATTTACACAACTCGTAACATCGCCAAGGCTGAAGTGATCAAAGTCGCTTTGGAAGGGGAAGGTATTCGCTGCGAGATCGAAAATGAGCATCAGGCAGGCCTCACCGGCGTGACAAAGGTCCGGCTCTTTGTTCTCGAACGTAACAAAGACGCCGCCGTTGAATTCATCGACGCTCACGAAGACGGAGACGAAACCGACGACCCGGCATAGTGCCTTGTCAAGGCTTGATATTGGGGAGGTGTTCGACATAAGCCGCTCCGTTGTCACTTCTTAGAACTAATTCAACCCCAAAATCTAGAGTTGACGCAACACTAGTCTGTTTTTGCATAACGTTTCCGTGTTTCGCGTAGGTTTGCCGCACACTTCAAGTGTGCGGCAAAAGCGGCGCTCTTCTTACCGTAGACTCTTGATTTTTCATGTCTGATCGCGATCCGATTCCTCGAACATTCTATTCCGAATACACGGAACTTCCGTTTGCACGGTGTATCGATTGCGACTGCCCGCTGTTCGAGGAAGAAACGCTCTACACTGTTCTCAAGCATGTTGTCGGTAAGGAAACGGTCTTTGAGATGGCGATCTGCATGACCTGTGCAGCCAAAATGAGGCAGCAATACTCGGAAGAGACTTCCCAAAATCTTCAGGCATACATCGAGCAGAAACTCCGTGAGAAACTTCTCAAGGAGATCGAAGATTCCGGCGACGATTTTGAACTCGAAGAAGAGGATGAGACCTTCACCGTCGAAGATGGTCTGGCGTCTTGTTCTTTCTGCGAAAAGCCAAGAAGCGACTGCCATCGATACGAAATGGTCGGTCTCTTTCTTGAAAATGAAATCATTCTCGAATCCGGCAACGGCATGAGTTTCAGTTCACCGATGATTCTGTGCCAGGAATGTAACTCCGAAGTCTCCAAGTTGATCTCAAAGAAAACCCGAGATTCCTGGGACCGCTTTGTCGAAGAACATTTCGATGGCCCTCCCGGAATCGAAGTCGACGGCCCAAAAATGGAGCCGATCTTTTTTTGAGGTTCCGCATCGGAATGAACTCAGACTTGAATACTGTTATATTGCTCAAACTCTCTCACTCATGTTTTTCTCATAGGATTTCACCAGATGTCAATTTCTCAGCAAACATCTCGTCGGCAATTTCTTCAAAGTACAGTAGCAGCGGGAGCCGCAAGCATCTTGCTTCCGTCGACGAACCGAGCCTTTGGCTATGAGTCGCCCAATGAGCGTCCGGTCTTTGCGACGATTGGACTTCGAAATCAAGGCTGGGCCATCACAAACAAGTCGTTTCAGTTTGCTGATTTCGCCGCTCTGGCCGATATTGACGCGAATGTGTTGGGGACCAATGTTGAAAAGGTGGAAAAAAAACAAGGCAAGAAACCTGATGCCTACAAGGACTATCGAAAGATCCTTGACCGCAAAGACATCGACGCCGTCATGATCGCCACGCCAGACCACTGGCATACAAAAGTTGCAGTCGAAGCGATGTACGCTGGCAAAGATGTCTATTGCGAAAAACCGCTCACCTTGACGATCGCTGAAGGCAAGTTGATCGAAAAAGTCGTCAAGGAGACTGGTCGAGTCTTTCAGGTCGGCACAATGCAGCGGAGTGAGTCCGGTCAACGCTTCCTGCAAGCCGTCGCCCTGGTGAAAAACGGTCGAATCGGCACCGTAACGCGAGTGACATGCGGCATCGGAGGCATGGTCGCTTCACCTGTCATCCCAGAGGCCCCTGTTCCTGAACAGCTGGATTGGGAATTCTGGCTTGGACCAGCACCGAAGGTTTCCTATCGGGCTTTGCCGGAAATGCGAGAAGGTTACGGCGGCGGTGTTCCGCTCTACAGCAATGCACATTACTCGTTCCGCAACTGGCATGAATACTCTGGTGGAAAGCTGACGGACTGGGGAGCACATCACGTCGACATCGCCAGCTGGGCGCTCGGCGCCAGCGAGACGGGTCCGAGCAAAGTAACGCCGCTCGAATACACATTGCCAGTTGACTACAAGGATGGTCATCCCGTGGTCGCTGACCAGTACAACGCGGCAACGAAGTTTGAAATTCAGGTCGACATGCCGAATGACGTTGAAATGATCATCACGAGTGAAGGTGATAACGGCATCCTTTTCGAAGGGACTGAAGGCCGGTTCTTCGTCAACCGTGGCAAGATCACCGGCAAGCCTGTTGAGGATCTGAAAGAAAACCCGCTCCCGGAAGGGGCGATTGAAGATGTCTACGGCGGAAAAGTCAGTGCAAATCACACCGCAAACTTCATCGAAGGGATGAAGTCTCGCAAGCAACCGATCTCCGATGTCTGGTCACATAACCGCATGCTCGAAATCTGCCATCTCTCGAACATCGCGATGCGTCTCGGTCGAGGACTCAACTGGGATCCAGTCAATCGAAAAATTATCGATGACGCCCAGGCCAACACGTTCCTCTCACGGGAGAACCGCAAAGGGTACGAGATTAACATGTAGGCTGTAATCAGACAGCCAATTGGACGATATAGAGCACTTTTCGTATTGGTATTCGCGTTCTGCCTCGTGGAAGCCAGCGTTTTCACTGATGAAAACCGTTTTCCGCGGGCACAGGAAAGAGCAATCTG
>JAJDEL010000325.1 GCA_029259835.1 Planctomicrobium sp.
CTGCTGACAAAGCATTCGCCACGGTCGAAGAAGCCCGCAAAAAAGCGGTAGATGCAGTCACGTCTGCGGATCGTGCGATCAAATTGTCGACACAATCGATTGCGACTGCTAAGAAAAACGTTGAGCAACGTAAGAAAACTCAGGCCGACGCTGACGCAAAACAGAAGGCCGCCGATGGGGTTCTTGCAAAAGCCAAAGAAGCGGTCGCACCAGGAACTCAGATCGCTTCTTCTCTCTCGATCTCTGCTGATGGGAAAAGCCTACTCACATCAGGGTTGAATCAACCTGTTCAGCTCTGGAACCTCACAACAGGTGCGGCCCTCGGAATTGTTGAAATTCCGGGTGATGCCGTCACACAAACGGTGATGACCTCAACCGGTTCGCTGATTGGACTCAATGCTGCCAATAAAGCGACAGCCTGGGATATCACTCCGAAGTGGTCACTGTCTGCAACGTTGGGTGTGAACCCAGAGACCGTTTTGGATGTCAGCAAATCTCAGTTTGAAGATCGTGTCACTTCACTCGCTTTCAGTCCTGACGGAAAAGTTCTCGCCACCGGTGGTGGAGAACCATCGCGTAATGGTGAGTTGATGTTATGGGATGTCGCCGGGAAAACACTTGTTCGAAAAATTACTGACGCACACAGCGATACGGTCTCGGATGTGGAATTCTCGCGAGATGGAAAGTTCTTAGTTTCTGGAGCCGCAGACAAATTCGTGAAAGTTTTTCACGTTAGCGACGGGAAGTTACTTCGCTCATACGAAGGCCATACCGATCACGTTCTGGGAGTCGCGTTCAAAGCGGACCAAAGCAGTCTCGCGAGTTCCGGCGCGGATAAAGCGATCAAAATCTGGAATACCGAAACGGGCGAGCAACGCCGGACGATCAGCAATTACAGCAAGCAGGTCACTTCCGTTGACTATGTCGGTGTGACAGACAACCTTGTGAGTAGTAGTGGGGACAAGAACGTCAAATACCACACAGCATCGAACGGTCGTAACTATCGCAGCTTTGGTGGAAACAACGACTTCGTTTATGTCGCACTCTCATCCGGTGACGAAGGACTTGTTCTCGCTGCCGGAGAAGATGGTGCCGTCCGCATCTGGAATGGCAAAGATGGCAAACTGCTCGCGACTCTCAATGCTCCACAGCCAGCCGCGGAGACGGCGCAGCGTTAAACGAACCCACATTTTGATGGGAACGTTTTTGCTCGAAATTTGATGTCATGCCGACGATTTGTGATGTTCGCGTTTGCCAGCCAATTACTGCGAATTCTCCAGGCGACTGGCGCACATCGATCGGGCAAATTCTGGTTGCGATAGAAGCCATCGATGGCACAATCGGTTACGGAGTCGGTGGAGGCGGTCTTGCAGGGATGCACGTAATTGATTCAGTCCTCAAAGGATTGTTACTTGATCGCGATAGCGAACCTGTCGAGGAACATTGGTCGAGATTGTCCAAAGCAGTGCTTCCCTTCGGTCCCGAAGGGATCGCCATGATGGCCCTCAGCGGAGTCGACCTCGCCCTCTGGGATTTACGTGGCAAGTGCAATCAGAAATCTGTCGCACAGATCTTGAACCCAGACGTTCAAATTCCGCAATCAATTCCAACTTACCAAACTGTCTGGGAGTCAGTCCCACCTGAAATCGCTGAAGCAACCACTGGTGTGAAGCTTCACCTGGGAGCCGGTGGAAGTTCAAATTTGAGCGGACCTGCTTTCGTCGATTCACTTGTTCAACGAGTTGAGCAGGCTCGTGAGGCCATCGGAAAAAACCGCCCGTTGATGGTCGATGCTTGGATGACCTGGAACTTGGAAACAACGTTAGAATTCTCGACCAGAGTCGAATCGTTCAACCTGGAATGGATTGAAGAACCACTTCCGCTGACAGACACCGCTGGCTATGAAACGCTTTCCAGACAATGCACAATTCCAATTGCAGGTGGCGAGCATATCTTCACAGCGCACAACTTTCAGGAAATTATCGACCGTCGCTTACACTCGATTCTGCAACCGGACGTTTGTTGGGTGGGAGGGATGACGGAGTTGGTAAAAATTTACGCTCGCGCTTGCGAAGCTCAATTGCGAGTCATTCCTCATCGAGGTGCCGAGTTGTGGAGTCTGCACGCGATTGCCGCGCTCGATAATCAACCGCTCGCCGAATCAGGCAGACCCTGGATGAACTGGGTCGGCGGTCAACCGGAGATCGTTGACGGTGTCATTCAACTTCCTAATCGCCCTGGTTTTGGTGTCGAAATCGACCAGGCTCTCTTTCATGCTTCAACCACAAAACGCCTTTGAGGCCTGAGTGTTCCTTGTCGACCACCAATCTCTAACGCAAAAGGTGCAGCGCGTATGCCAGTGAGTTGAGTCTCGTCTCAACTGTATCTGCCCGGGACATGAA
This sequence comes from Planctomicrobium sp., assembly GCA_029259835.1. Lineage (GTDB taxonomy): Bacteria > Planctomycetota > Planctomycetia > Planctomycetales > Planctomycetaceae > Thalassoglobus. The sequence goes on from JAJDEL010000325.1 coordinate 2,403, forward strand.
GACAACCGGGGCAGCCGTTCCGCTGAGAATACCGCCGAACTGGCAATTCGCTGTGTACATAATGCCCTTGACGGTCAAGTTCGCGGAAAGCAAATCCGGGAAAACCATGGCATCGGCGGCTCCGGTGACTTCACCTTCAATACCTTTTTTTGTTCCGGCATCTACTGCATAGGCCAAATCAAATGAGAGCGGCCCTTGCACAACGCAGGCACCAAATTCACCAGTCTGGCTTTGCTGTGCAAGAGAGTCGGCCTCTTCAGTGTCCGGCATAGCTGGTGTGACTTTTTCTGTGGCGGACATTACTGCGATTCGAGGAGTCTTGCAGCCGAGCTTTGTTGCGATGCTCGTTACGCTCTGTATGAGGTCAATCTTTTGATCCAGCGTCGGCTCAACGGTCACGCCAGAGTCAGGGAGCAGAAAGGACCGCTGAACCTTGGCAATCTCCATTAAGACAACCTGACAAATTGTTTTGCCGGTACGCAGTCCATGTTCTCTATCAAGAATCGCCTTCATTAAAAACGGAGTCGAAATTTGCCCTTTCAGTAGGAGCTTCGCCCGACCTTCTTTGACTTCCTGAACAGCCAAGGTTGCGGAATCTGCTTCCTCTTCAATTAGTCGAAATGGTGCGATATCGATCTCGAGCACGTTCGCTCGCTCTTGAATCTGCTGCACATGACCAGTGAGAATCGGTTGCACCCAACCGCGCCGCCGAGCCAATTCCAAAGCCTGAATGACAGTCGTATCTGCTCCACCAGCGGCAGCGACCGGGACCGGCGAACGCAACTGATCTGCGGCGGAATACAGTTCTGCAAAACTCTTGAGAGGCATCTGAACTTTACGTGAAAGAGTTAAGGATTGCTGATTGCTTTCACCGTCTGGCGATTTCCAAGTCGGCGTAGGTAAGCGTACAGATTCGCCAGGTCTTGATCGGAGAGATCCTTCAATAACCCAGTCGGCATCAGTGACTGATTTAATCGACGACGGACTTCGATTTCTTCGGTTTCGATGCGAAAAGTTCGATTATTGGAATCTCGCAGGACCAAACCATCGACTGACTCGTAAACAATCAAACCTGTTCGCACTTGACCACTCGATGTCGCAATTTGAGTTGTCTGATATCGAGGAGAAACATCACGATTCGGAAACGCGATTGCGGTGAACAGATCATCACTCGAAAATCGTCCAGCGACGCCACTTAAATCTGGACCCAATGCACTACGCCCTCCATGGCATTGAACGCAACTTCGCGATTTAAAGAGTTGTTGACCGGCGGCTTCACTTCCTTGCGACCAGTCAATACTCGCCAGTCGGCCTTTCAGATCGTCAATTCCATGTGCGTCATCGCCCGCCTGTGCGGCATACTCATCAGGGAATTTCTGATTCACAAATCCTGTCCAGGCTTCAACTGTTTCTTTTTGAGGATCACCGTTTTTTCCGAACTTGTAACCGAATTTCTGTTGTAAGTTTCTGCGGAGAAGTTCGACAAGTTGATCTCTCACTCGACGCTCTTCCCCCTGATTGCCGAGACGACGTAACGCCTGCACGAGTGCGACGTTTTCCTCTGGATTTTCTGAGGCAGAAAGCAGTCCCAAAGCATTGACGGACTCCTGCATAATTTCCAGCGATGCGAACGCCAGAGATTTGTAAAAGTAGATCCGATCCGATTCCTGTGGGTCTGTCGACAACGCCAGAACAACCGCGTTTCTCAATGCAAAGTCTGCAAACTTACTTCGCACAAGTTGTTGATCAGCAGGGTCGAGTGATTCCGTGAGCAGTACAATGACATCGGTGTTCCAATCGTAGTCCGGGTCCGCATTGGCCTGTATTGAGAATGCTTTGATCGCATCTTCGAACCCTTCTTCCGGAAATTCGCTGATAAACTGAACGTGTCCCGGCAATCCAAATCCAGGAGTTTCGAGTATTGCGACTGGAAGTTCAGGATCGCGGGCGACCAGTTCCGCGTACATTTCCAAAGTTCGGTCTGCCCAGTTGCTATCCTGTCGTAATTCTCGTGCGGTGATCTTCGCGTCCAGATTAACGAGTGCATTCGCGATGATGGCTCGCTGCTCTGGAGTCCGTGGAGCCGACATGCGGGACGCGACAATCAGTCGGTGAATATCATCAACCGGGTGCGATTCATCTGTCACGTTCTGAAGTAACGTACCGAGCAATTCGGGGCTATTTGATTGAATCATCGACATGACACGTTCGAGTTCCCAATCGAGCCGCTTGCTGCCGGATGGATACACTGCGGTCAGAACATCGCGAACGAGTGCGACTTCTGTTTCATGGTTAGCAAGATCACTCGCTGAGGCGTAACCATCGTAGACTGGCGGAATATCTCCCGAACCCGGAACAAGATCACCCAAGCCGAGTTGTAGAATGCGAACGGCTTCCAGTTTGAGATTCTCGTCACGATCAGATTTCAAGATGCGAACAGCGATATCGATCGGGTATTTTTGCACACCTTCATTCTTAAGTGCGTACGCTCCAGCAACTGGAATGGATGCGTTCCAACCTTCCTGAAATCCGACTGCCGCTGCTTTACGAAATGTGGAGCCATTGATTTTCGTGAGTAGCCGCATTGCCGTTTGTCGAACGTACGGATCTTTGTTTCCAAGCTGGCATCCTAATGTCTCGACATATTCAGGAAAGGCCTCTTCTATAGCACCGAGCAGCGATTCCAGTGCTGCCCTAGCGACGATTGGGTTTTGATCTTTCAGGAAATGCGAGAGATCACGAAAGTTCGGTGCTTCGGTTTCAGTTCGTCCCAATGACCATGCTGCTCGTGCACGAACGGTGGCATCTGAATCGGCAGCGAGCGCGAAAACCATATCTCCGTCGAGACCGCCAAACTTTTCCGTCAAAATTTCAATCGCGCGAACGCGTTCGCGCGTGCCGCGTTTTCGATCCATCACAGCGTTAATGAACGGTTCGCTCGTCAATTCGGCAACCAACGGCTCCCAAATTCGTCTCGACCAACTGCTCAGCGGCTGCGGAGCCTGAAGACAATGATCGAGTTGCTGCTCTTTCGTGTCAGGAGTCACCGAACCATACAGTGGCGGAGGACCATTGGTGGTATCGCCTTTGGTGCGAATACGATAGACCCCACCCCGCGTCCCACGACCACCAACGCTCACGTAGAGCGAACCATCGATTCCGACGGCAACGTCGGTCGGTGCAAATCCATGCTGACCGACCGCTGTCATGAATTCAATCGGTTGGCTTTGCCATGTACTTCCGCTTTGCTGAAGTGGCATTGCGATTACGCGACCATACGTCCAGTCCAAAACGAACAAGGCTCCATCATATTGATCAGGGAATTGAGTATGCCGATAACATTCCACTCCGGTCGGCGAACCGCGCCCAAACGCTCCGACAACAGGTGGCATATCAAAGAACCAATGTGGACGTTTCCAACTTCGCGTGAACCAACCTTGGTGCGAACCTGGAAGAACATGAAAGACGCGCGTCGGTCGATACCACGGCAGACTAATGTCGCGTTCGCCATCGCTGTCGAAGCTGAAAACATCTCCAGTACTTCCAAAGTCAAAATCGTAGGCATTTCGAAAACCATGTGCATAGACTTCACCAGCTGACAGATCTGGCTTGAATCGCAGAACGGTTCCAGCCTTGGGGTTCTTTACTGGAGAAGTTTCTAGTGTGACATACTTTTCATCCACACCTGCGTTATTGCCTGCAATGATGTACCACCAGCCGTCCGGACCTTTTCGCATCGCGTGCAAGTCGTGTTCTCCGCCGGTTTTGACTTTCCAGAAAACATCCGGCTTGCCATCGGCGCGATCATCCGCATTTCGATCCTTGTAACGAATCAAACCACCATCGCCAGCACAAAGCAGATCGTGACCAACGAAGTACATCCCTTGTGCGCCCGATTTCGGACCATCGACGAACGTCTTCGCAGTATCGGCTTTGCCATCCCCGTTTGTATCGATCAGAATTTTGACATAGCCCGCGCCGGAAACGACGACTCTGCCAAATGAATCGATTGTCATGGAATAGATATCGTGAGCAAGTTCATCATCGGCGAAGAGAGTCACCTCAAAACCATCCGGAACTTGCACTCCCAAAGACTCCTGAGCGCTCGCCTTCGAAGGAAAACCCTGTGTTGCTACAAGTAAAATTGGGAGCAGAAAGGCTATCCGTTTCTGCCATCGCCGAAGGGGAGCGTTTTGATCCGTCAAATTCATTTTCCATCCATCAATTCGAAAGCAGTGCTAGACTCAGAGAATCGTTCGAGGTGAAGATTCCTGATAACTCAATTTGAGGCAACAAATGTTGCCTTAGTTCAGATACCTGCTAATGTTCCGATCATATCGGGATTTCCGAATTCGCCGCAATGCAGGCTTGTGAAATCTCAGTATGCGTTAAATTACGCCCTTTAGGCAGTTTCACGGCTCGCCTCTCCGCACATTTTTCATATCTTTCTGCCCATTGATTCGGGCCGTAGAAAAAGATCCAGGAGTGATTACTTGTTCCGCTTAAGACGTTCCCCACAACAACGACTCCTCAATGTTCTCAACAGACGCCGCGAGCGGACTCTCCCCAACTGGGTGTTTGCCGCCGTTCTCCTGGTCCTTGCTCCGTTTTGCAGTGATTTCTTTACCTCATCCATTGCGGCAGGACAAGATACTGCCGAGCAGGAAGCAGTTCAGGCTGACGTGGAAGAACACTCAACCGGTGAATCACATTCACCTGAAGAATCATCGGCAGATGGTGAGAATCATGTAGACGACCACAAGGAAGGCACTGGCGGACACAAGGATGGCGAAGAGCATGCGGGAGGTGGTCACCAAAACGTTGCCGCCCCGCTGTTTGCCGCGATTGTTCTGATTCTCTTCTTCGCAAAAGTTGCTGGCGACCTCTTCGAGCGGGTCGGCATGCCGGCCGTACTTGGTGAACTGACAGTCGGAATCGTCCTCGGAAATATTGCCATGATTTCAGCCGGGCTATTAGGGCCGGAGCATTCCTGGCACATGATGGACTTCCTGAAGGCGCCGCCGGAACATTCTATTGGCGACGTCTACAACACAGGCGCCGCTCTCAAGATGCTAGCGGAAATCGGTGTCGTTCTTTTGTTGTTCGAGGTCGGTCTGGAAACAAGCGTGCGCGATATGATGAAAGTCGGAGGATCTGCAATGCTGGTTGCAGTTCTTGGTGTCCTCGTTCCTTTGGCGTTGGGACTTGGTGTTGGCTGGGCATTGTTGCAGCACGAACCATGGCAAGTCTGGTTGTTTCTGGGTGCAACCCTGTGTGCGACCAGTGTGGGAATTACAGCACGTGTTTTGAAAGACTTAGGACGTTCAAAACAACGTGAATCTCAAGTCATCCTCGGTGCCGCCGTGATTGACGATGTCCTGGGGCTGATCATTCTGGCTGTCGTTTCCGGGATTATTGAACAGGGAGACCAGTTCAATATGTCAGTCTTGGTAATCATTATCATTAAGGCTATAGGATTTCTCATCGTGGCAGTCCTGCTGGGAACACACCTCTTGGTGAAGCCGTTGTTCAAAGCCGCGAGTTACTTGCGCGGTCGTGGTCTGCTCGTCGCGACGAGTTTGGTGATTTGTTTTGGTCTGGCATACCTTGCAAATTTGGTGGGATTAGCACCGATTGTGGGAGCGTTTGCGGCAGGTCTGATATTAGAACGCGCACATTACCGGGATCTGGGTGAGAACGAACATGTTGAACTTGAAGAAGCCCTGGCTCCACTGACTGCACTGTTGGTGCCAATCTTTTTTGTTCAGATGGGCATCATGGTCGACCTCAACAGTTTCGCCGACCCAAGCGTCTGGTTACTGGCAGGAGCGATTACCATAGCCGCGATCATCGGCAAGCAAGTTTGTTCGCTAGGTGTTTTAGAGAAAGGTATTAACAAAGTTGCGATTGGTTTGGGAATGATCCCCCGCGGAGAAGTCGGTTTGATCTTCGCGAACGTTGGTCTGGGGCTGACCCTCAACGGTGAACGTGTCGTCAGCCCAGAAACCTATTCCGCGATCATCGTGATGGTCATCCTGACGACGATGGTCACACCTCCACTGCTGAAATGGTCGCTGGATCAGCCCGTTGCTGGTGAAGAGCAAGCTGCATGACCCGGGTGATTGAAATAGCCGCACACTTCAAGTGTGCGGCAGAAATCATTTCATGAAAACGATTGCACTTACTCAATCCGTAGCATTCGCACACAAACTGGCGTCGGGACTTCAATCACGGTGCCGGTTGAATTGAGCTTTCCACTCGATTGATCGATCGCAAAGACGACAATAGTGTTCGAATCCTGATTCGAGGCGAGAAGGTACTTCCCGGTCGGATCGATGCCGAAGTTGCGAGGAATTTTTCCTTGCGTTGATTCATTTCCAATGTGCTTGATCGTTCCATTATCTTTGATTTTGTACATCGCAATACTGTCGTGAACACGGTTTGAGACGTACAAAAAATTCCCTGACGGATGCACAAGCGCTTCCGCGGTTGAGTTCCCTTGATCCTCATAATCTTCTGGCAGAGTCGAAAGCGTCACCAGAGAAGTCAGCACGCCTTGCTTGGCATCGTAATCATAAGCGGTCACGGAGGACTGCATTTCGTTGCAGACGTACGCAAATTTTCCATTGGGATGAAATGAGAAATGCCGAGGTCCAGCGCCAGGATTCGAACTGACATACGGCGGATCGCTTGGTGTCAGCGTCCCTTTCTTAGCATCGAGCTTGTAGACCATTAATTTGTCGAGACCAAGGTCGGCAACGACAACAAAGTTGTTCCCGGCATCAACATTCGCCGAGTGTGCATGCGGCCCCTCTTGTCGACGTGGATTGATACTTGAACCTTCATGCTGAATGAAACTGGCAGCCGGCTCGAGTTCGCCATTCTCTTTCACTGGCAAGCTCGCAACGCTGCCGCCTCCATAGTTCGCAACGATCACACACTTTCCAGTTTGATCAACCGACAGATGACACGGACCCGCGCCACCGGAGATTTGGCTGTTTAGCTTTGTGAGTGTGCCTGACTTCGCATTCATTGCAAAGCTCGAAACACCGCCTGCTTTCTTTCCATTCGCACCAGGGAAGTCGCTGACTTCGTTCACCGAGTACAGAAATTTTCCGGAAGGACTGATCGCCACAAATGATGGATTCACAAGTTTCGCCGCAAGCCGAGGCGGGGTTGTTTTCCCGGTCTGCGGATTAAGTTCGAAAGTATAAATCCCTTCGCTCCCTTTCCGGGTGTACGTCCCGACATAAACTCGAATTGAATCCACTTGTTTCTCCTCGGCAGACGCGCTCTTGTATTCAGTGATTGAAAGAAAACTCGTGATCAGACAGGCAGTGAACAATATGCGGCTCATCGTTGCTCCTCTTGATTGTTGAAATGAGTATGAAACGCTCGTGGTGTGTTCCGCTGTCCTCAGGGAGTTGCCTCGAAATCGATTCCCGATCCCAGCGCAGGGCGCTCGCCCAATGGTATCTGCTTTGGAGCTTCTCGCCATGAGCCGAACGCGCTAGCGTCGGGCATTTCGTGAGAAAACGTTGTCCCCGGATAGCCCGTGGCTAGCGCCAGCGGCTCATGAGACTTACCTACAAGCACTAAGCAGACGGCATTGGGCGCTAGCCCAAACGACCGATGCAGATTCAATCAATTCGGGAATTGATTGAAGAACGAATCCTTATCTCTGTACGTTCCCTTTGACCCCAACGGTCGCCGAAGCGGCGGTTGAGTTGCCGAGGTTTTTGAAATCCTTGAATGTCCAGACGACTTCTTTGGCTCGGTTGATTTCGATCAATTGCGGATTCTCCGGGCCAGCATGGCAATTGCCAATGATGATGTTGCCGCTGGGAAGAATTTCAAGTGATGTCACCCAGGCAAGTGTGATCCCTTTCAGGTCATTCTGATGAACCGCCCAGACAACTTTTTTACTCGGTGTGACCTCGATCACGGAGTGCCCGTTCCCTGTGGCAATAAGGGTATTCCCGTTCGGCAATCGCAGAGCGTTGAAGATTTGATTGCCCCATGCTTCTGGTCCATGACCACCTGCTCTCTTTTTATTGAACAGCGGGACAGCATAATCCCAAACAATCTTACCGTCCGGTTTGTATTCCGTCACACGACCGTCTCCTTCATGGCAGACAAGATAGTTCCCGTTCTTAAGCTTATGAGCCATGCGGACATCACGATGGGCATTCGGTTCACTTACTTTGTACTGAATTTCGTGAGCGATTTTTCCGTCTTTAGTGATTTCAATAATGCGACCGATACCGTTCTCGACAACCATCGTGTTGTCATTTTCAAGCCGCTGAAATGCGTGGATTTCCAGTTTCTTCCCTTTATTTCCGTTACTGTTTGCAGCGTCGTACTCCCAAACAATGTTGCCTTGTGAGTCGATCTCGACAATTTTCCCCCAACCTTGTTGGGTAATCACGTTGCCGTTGTCGAGTTGCTGAATTCGATGCACTGACTTAACTTTAGCACACTCCCAGACAACTTTTCCTGACTTGTCAAAGCGAACAATCTTCCCGTTGTCTCCAGCGATCACTTGGTGTCGCGCAGTGGAAACTTCGGCAGCGGTGAGGGTGAGTTGAAATGCAAAGAAAAAGAACGTCAGAGAAAGAGTCGTACGCATAGTGATCTCCGTTGTAGACTCAAGCCGTTCACACCAACACGTCTGATGTCTGCGGCTTGAAGTATGCTTTGAAACTTGAAGACAGATCGTACTACCAATCTCCATCCAGTTCTATTGAACAGGAAAAAGTGACGGTAGTGTGAGTCGAGCGTGTCTCAGAGTTGGTGGGTTTCGCAATTCAACGCGAATAGATCGTGCACTTTGGATCACAGTTCTGTGCGCGCTCCGCCACTCACATTTGATCAGGCTGCACCCACACGACTGCGAGATTACCGGTCGATTTCACCCATGACGATGTCGAGTGAACCGACAATGGACGGAATGTCGCCGAGCAGGACACCTTCGCAGAGGGGGGCGGTGACGGAAAGATTGCAGAAGCAAGAGCTTTTCGCGCGTGCACGCATTGGTTCTGCCTGACCGTCTCCGACGATGTAGAACCCCATTTGTCCGCGTGGACATTCGGTTTCCAGGTAAACCTCGTCGGCGGGGAGTTTGGAGTTCATCTTGTACGGCACGCGGAAGTCACCTTCGGTCGTGGGGTACTTTTCGATCCCCTGACGAACGAGTTTAATTGCTTCAATCACTTCTAACATGCGAACGAAGAAGCGGCACCAGTTATCACCCAGAATGACATCTTTAGGGATCCCGGCGACTCCTTCAAATGGAGCAGAGATCACGTCGAAATCGTAACCTTCGTACATACGTGTGTAGATCGGATCTCCATCGCGACGCAGATCGAAATCGACACCGCTTCCACGCAAGACCGGACCAGTACAGCCGTAATCGATTGCCATTTCCCCAGACATCACACCTAGAGCGGCAGTCCGTTTGATGAAAATGGAATTACGCGTCAGCAGAATGTGATACTCACGAATTCGCTTTTCAAGCCAATCCAGGAACATTAAAACCGCATCGGTCCACTGCATTTTCATTTTCGGATCGTTACCAGTCAGAGCGGCGAGACCTGGTGGTATTTCAATCATGCCGGGCAGGTCATGAGTCGCCCCACCGATAGTGAGGTAGCTGTAAGTGAGCCGAGCGCCGCAGGCTTCCTCGAACAGATCGAGGATAATTTCACGTTCGCGGAAAGCGTACAGGAACGGACTAAAGCTGCCGAGGTCGAGACCATACGCACCCATACCAACGAGGTGGCTGGCGATTCGCCCCAGTTCCGCAATAATCAGGCGGACATTCATCGCTTTTTCGGGAACTTCCATCCCGATGAGTTTCTCATACGTGAGCGACATGCCCAGGTTCATGTTCATCGCAGCGAGGTAGTCCATGCGGTCCGTGTACGGTAGCCACTGCGGACCAGTCAGGTTCTCGCCAATTTTTTCAGCACAGCGATGCAGATAGCCGAGGTGTGGTGTCACCTCGTAGACGATTTCGCCATCTGTGCGCAACAACAACCGGAGTACACCGTGCGTACTGGGATGCTGCGGCCCCATGTTAATCAGCATTTCGTCCGTACGGACATCGAACTCGATAACGCGTTGATCTTCTAGTTGCGTTGCCATAATCAGTTCTCAGCCATTCCAGCGTGACCAATGTTGGTCAGTGATAGTAAATTTGGGCAGTTGTGATAAATTCGTGAACGTCTGCAATTAGCCTCGGACGCCGTGATACTCCAGCGGGAATTCGTAGTCTTTCCGTAGGCCATGCCCTTCCCAGTCGTCCGGGCAAAGAATACGAAGCAGATTCGGGTGCCCGGTGAAGTTAATCCCGACAAGGTCGAACGCTTCACGCTCGTGCCAGTCTGCAATTTTCCAGACCTGAGCAACCGAAGGAACATCGGGAAGAGATCCTTCTTCGTCGTTCTTCCAGCGGGGCAACTTGACTTTGATCGTGATCTTATGCTTAATCGACACACTGAAGAGGTGATATACCACTTCCAGGTGCGGTTCGTATGGGAATTTTTTAGCCCGCTTCGCATCTGGTTCCAGGTAATCGACGCCACTCAAATCACACAGCATGTCGAATTTGAGAGACTCTTCGGATTTTAGAAATGCAGAGACATCCACAATCGATGCTGGAGCAACTTCGATCCATGGATCACATGCTTCCGCGTTCAAAGCGAGGATGATGTCGCTACCGAATTTTTCAGTCAGTGAATCGAAAATTTCCTGAGATGTCATAATCAACGAATTCAAGTTGAGAGAACGCGCAAGCCGCTGCGATTCTTCTGGTCAAGATGCAGGAGTTGTTTCGTGTGTCTGCTCGAGAGCAGGTCGCATTTGAGGTTGAGCTTTGGCAGTCTTCGCTTGTTCCATCATCGCTCGAACCCAGTCCAGATCTCCACGTTTCCAAACGTAAGCAAAACCAACGAGCAACACGCCAAAGAAGACAAGGATATCTGCCAGACCGGTCCAGGCGATTCGCAGGGCATCTTTCGCGATGATCATGGTCTCGGCTGTTGTGGTTCCAGGTTGCAGATTCAAAAGTTTATCGGTGATATTCATCCGAGCGGCATCGCTCAAGCCGGGGTCAGCGAGTTGTGTCGCTCCACCGAAGACCGTTGCCCAAGGGAAGAAGAAGACGACTTCAACATCGAAAATAATGAACAGCAGCGCGACAACGTAGAAACGAATATCGAATTGGACATAGCTCGAACCAATCGTTGGTTCGCCACATTCGTAAACCGCGTCTTTTTCTGGAGTTGGCAATGTCGGACGGACGAGCCGACCGAGAATCATTGGTGCAGCGACCAGAATTGAGCCGGCAATAATGAACAACAGAAAATGAAGCGTCAGGTCCGTCATGGATTAACCGTGAGTAATCGACGAAAAAAATGCGTGAATAACAACTGAATCTCTAAGCCGAAACTATTCTGTTTCAGCGTATTCAAATGGGCTGGGTTCACCTTTCACCCAGACTGGTTCGTAAAGAACCTTGGACTCGGCAACCGAAGTTGGATTGAGAGTCGCCTGCCCCCAGGATGTTTGCAGCGGCAGTTTCGCGTAATCGACGACACATCCGTCGCGGCTGTAACAACTGAGGTCGTGGTTTGACCCCATGAAAATGCAGTCGACTGGACAAGGTTCAACACACAACGCGCAGAACATGCACTTTGTGTAATCGATTGTGAACCCTTCAATGCGAAAGCCTTTGCCTACAGGACTCTTCTCTTTTTCGATGTAGATGCAATCGACCGGACAGGCAACCGCACACTTTTCGCAACCGATGCAAGTTGTCAAGTCAAAACGATGAAAACCGCGATAACGTGCTTTCACCGGGACTGGAGTCTCGGGGTATTCGTAGATTTCTGTAAATGTCTTGCGGTTGTAGGTTGCCCACGTTGTGTGCAACGTGACCCACATCCCTTTCAATACGGTGGAAACAGCAATCCACACGTTTCGAAACCAATTGACCATAATACTATCTCAGATTTGGAAGTCTGATAAAAACGATGGCAATCACGACGCTTTCAATAAGGAAATCGCCGCAACCTGAACAGTGTCAGGCATTATAGGACGACTGACGACTGTCGCAACCGAGCCTCTCCGAAGGGCCAAATCCTTTCCCGAACTAGGGAAAGAGACAGGATTAGGGGCGAATTAGATTCCTCAATATCGTGCGAGATCATTCACTCCTCGTAGAGCGGGGCGTGTCGAGATGGAGTTTCCAGAATCAACACGCACATGACGGTCAGGTAAAGCCGTCCGGCGTCGTGGCTTCGTTCCTGAAAAGCTCCTTCTGGACGAGTTGGGTGCCAGCTTCCTTTCTCGCGACCGGCTCTTTGCTGAGCGGTGACAATCAGAGGTAAAACGGTTCCAAACCAGTTCTCCCAGTCTTCACCGCCTAGGTTATGCAGTACTTGCGCCGTGTAGTACCAGGCGTAGACATTTCGTCTGCGTGGTTTCCACTCCGGTTGGTTCTTCTCTGAGAGCAAAAATTTGACTCCGTGACGCAGTGGCAGATGATCCTTCGGCCACCCGAGCCAC
>JAJDEL010000326.1 GCA_029259835.1 Planctomicrobium sp.
CGCCAGCAGATGGGTGATCACATTCAAACCGGCATCACCCTCGCCTGCCACATCGATGACTATGCCAACAACGTCATTCGCAAACACGAAAAGACCCGCCCGGATAAAGAAAATGATCGCACCCGTCTAGCGTCCACTTTGAATGCTCACATCGGTCCAGTGTTTCTTACTTACAAAGACGACGCGGCTATCGACGCCCTGGTGGAGAAAGTCACCACGTCTGAATCTCCAACCATGGAGACAACGGATGAAGCCGGAGTAATTCACACCGCATGGCGGATCGAGGGAGGAGATGAAATCACCACTGCTTTTGAAAAAGTGCCTCTTGCCTATGTTGCCGATGGTCATCACCGTACCGCCAGTGCGGCACGGGTCGGACGTGAACGAGCAGCGGCCAACCCGGACCATGATGGTAGCGAAAGTTACAACTGGTTTCTCACAGTTCTCTTTCCTTCAAGTCAGCTGAAAATTCTCGCGTACAATCGTTACGTTCATGATCTCAACAACTTGAGCTCAGATGAACTGTTGAGCAAAGTGGGCAAAATTTGCAAAATCACAGCCAGTGGAGATCAAAGCGTGCCGGATTCGCCAGGTGAGGTTTGTATGTTTCTCGACGGCCAGTGGCACACCCTACGCTTGCCGGCAGCAGAAGATGATGGCCCCGTTGCCCAACTCGACGTTTCAATATTGCAGGATCAGTTGCTCACACCGGTGCTTGGCATCGATGATCCCCGCACCAGCACACGTATTGATTTTGTCGGTGGCATCCGTGGCACTGCAGAGTTAGAAAAACTGGTCACCACACGCGACGGAGGCGTTGCCTTTTCGCTGTATCCTGTCAGTGTCGATCAACTGATCGCAATCTCTGACGCAGATGAAATCATGGCTCCCAAATCAACCTGGTTCGAACCCAAACTGCGTTCCGGATTGTTTATTTATACGATTGATTGATTCGGCATCGCGTTGACTTCTGAATCCTGAATTCCAACTCCTGTATCCTTCTTTGAAATACCCTCCTATTGATTCACAGCTTTTTGTTGAAAACCGTGCACGCTTTGCTGCGATGCTCGAGTCGAATTCAATTGCCATTTTCAATTCGGCGGACGTGCCTCCGCTCTCTGCTGACGGGACCAGTCACTTTACCCAGAACAGCGATCTGTTTTATCTGACCGGCGCTGACCAGGAAGACACAGTACTCATCCTGTGTCCCGATGCCAAGGATGTTGAGAACCGGGAGATTCTCTTCGTCAGGGAAACTTCCGAATTGATCGCGATTTGGGAAGGACAAAAACTCACCAAGGAAAGAGCTACGGAAGTAAGCGGCATCGCCCACGTGGAATGGATCGACCAGCTGGATCATTTTCTTCGCCGTCTGATGAGGGAATCACAAAACGTGTACCTCAACTACAACGAACACGGTCGTGCCGGATCACCAGTGGAAACTGCCGACGATCGTTTCCGCAAGCGTTGTCAGTCCCTGTATCCGAATCATCATTACAAGCGCCCAGCTCCTCTGCTTCACCAACTTCGAGCTGTCAAAGCAGGAGTCGAAATCGAGCTCACCCAAAAAGCCTGTGACATCACCGACTCAGGTTTTCGACGGGTGCTTTCCTGGTTGAAACCGGGAGTGATGGAATACGAAATCGAAGCTGAATACGCCCATGAATTTCTCCGTTTAGCATCGAATGGCTTCGCTTATCAACCCATCATCGCCTCCGGATCCAATGCCTGCGTTCTACATTATTTGACCAACGACCACCGCTGCGAAGATGGTGACATGTTGTTGATGGATGTCGGTGCTGAATTCGCTAACTACAACGCTGATATGACAAGAACCATTCCGGTCAACGGTCGCTTCACAGAACGGCAGCGCGCGGTTTACGGCGCCGTTCACCGAACTCTGAACACCTGTATCGATGAGCTCATCCAGCCAGGGGTGAAGATCAAAGATTACCAGAAGCAATGCGCCATAATCATCGAGGAAGAATTGCTGGAACTGGGATTACTGGACGGAAAAAAAGTCGCTTTGGAAAAAAATCAAGCTGGCTTGAAGGAAGAGCATAAATCTTACCGACAGTATTTTATGCACGGCGTATCGCATTCGCTAGGCCTCGATGTACATGACGTAACTCCCACTGACCCGGTGTTTCAGGAGAATATGATTGTGACAGTGGAGCCGGGTATTTACATCCGAGAAGAAAACCTCGGGCTGCGCCTGGAAAACAACATCGTAGTGAAAAAGTCCGGCAACATCGACCTTATGGGCCATATCCCAATCGAGCCGGATGAGATCGAGGACTTGATGAACGCATAGACTTCCGCTGACCCCCTTTGTGAGAACCGCGAATGGACGCTAATAAACGCGAATAATTAAATTTACTCGTAAGCCTCTTCAGCAAGACCAACAGAGGTGACTTCTTGGTTTCTGATCAGTATTCCAAGCCCATGCTCCTCGTCCCAAGTGCACTCAGCCTCCAAGCCAAACACCCCATCACTATGAAGGTGTATGCTGTTTATGTAGAAATGGTCTGCTAGAACGTCAGCTGTGCTGGGATTCGGAAGCAGGAATTCCGCGCCAGGGCTGTTTTCAAATATGGGAACCAGTTGCATGTAAGTTTCTTGATAATACTTGAACAACGCCTGTAGCACGATAGGACTCACAGTGTCCCAATCATCCAGGAACTGATCAAATTTTAATTCGGTGGCTTTATTCCATTTTAAACCTTCTGAAAGTAGGAAAGTCAGCTCTTGTAAGTCACGCTCAGCTGCATTGTTATCGTCTGTTTCGAGATCTTCCTCGTCTTCCTCGTC
>JAJDEL010000327.1 GCA_029259835.1 Planctomicrobium sp.
AGCGAAAGTCTATCCTCATTTTGGAAGCAGGCTATGGCAGTTGCGTAAAATTCCGGCAACCATTTACGGTCCATGCCGTAGTAGCGTCGCAGATTGTGACCATTGCCAAGGGCGAAACGAATCGCGGCTCTAATTTTGGCTTGCTGAACGGAATCGAGACTACCTTGCTGCTGAGCGATTTTCAGCCAGTCGGTTGCCGTCTGCTCGCAGTCGTCGACTTGATCATTCATAATCATCGCAGTGAGATATCGACCGAAGACGCTGGTCTCTGCAGTCTCAATACGGAGCCATTCTTCGAGATAAGTCAACAATTCCTCGTAACGAGACCAGCCTTCAAGCATCTCTGCTTTGCGTCTGCGTAACTGACTCAATTCGTTATGTCGCCAATGATTTTCGAGTGACATCTGGTCATGCAAAAAAGCGAGTGCAGCCTCTCGGTCATTTGCGGACCAGCGATTCGCGTAGGCGATTTGAAGGCTTACATTCCCTGGGTTCTCGCTTGCCATTTCTTTTTGCAGGGCGAATGCCTCTTCTGATTTCTTGAGTGCACCGAGAACTCCCAACCAGCGATATTGCCAGGCGAGAATAGAAACATCTGCATCGGCTTGTCGCTCGAAGATCGGCTTTGTTTTTTCAACGAGAGGTCCGTACTCAGGCCAACCGATAATCGAATAGACGGATGTCAGCACATGCGTCGCCAGGAAGAGATCTCCACGTTGAGATTTAGGAACGTTCTCCGCGGTTCCTGCCGACCAGTCATTGATGAATTTCACCAATCGCTGCCGGGCATCTTCCTTGCGACCTGCGGAAAGTTCGACCGCAATTCGAATCCACTGCATCCCTGATTTGTTTTTGGCGAGTGTTTCAAGCTGTAGCAGATGCTCGAAGACATCTTCCCATTTCTGCGTGCTGCCAAAGTACAGCAGCATGACGAAGTGGTCTGCGAACTTTGTATCTCCGTTTTGAACTGCGCGGCGAGCCTCACGAACTTTCGGCAATGGAAGCGTGAGAACGAGTGCGTCATCACGCTTACGAAGTTGTTTTCCCCAGACAGCCTCAAACTCGTTCTTATTCAATTCTCGAATCGATTGTGAAATCGAATGCCTCGGTTCATTCGGTCTGTCACTGTTTGTCGTCACGATTTTCGTCGCCCACCAGCGCCCGGCAACTTCGACGAAATCCTGGAACAGCGAAATCGAAGTCACTTTTTCTTTGTTGTATGTCTCACGCTTCGTGATCACGTGTCGTTTTGTGTCAATCAGAAGATGAATTGCGAAATCGTTGTCGGGTGATGTCAATTTCAGCAACGAGCGACCATCGTCGACTTTTTCAATTGCTGCTCCAAAACGGTGGAAAGACTCGTGCAACGGCGAGAGTATATGCCCTGGCACTCGCAGTCGCATTGGATTCGTTTCATCTTTTTTGATATTACGAACTTGACCGAGTAGATACGATTCCGAGTAGACACCGACTTGCTTTTGATCACGCCAATTGATGATTGCATTCTGCCCCTGGCTATGATCGAGCGTCAGCCATCGCGTTGGTGACCAAATTTCCGTGCGACGACTGCTCGGCACCAGACGGTCGAAGTCATCGCTCCAGTTTTGAGTTGTGCGGCTGATTTCAATCCCGCCTGCGAGTTGGTTCAGTCTGTCCCGCACCAGCAAACTCTTTGAAAGTTCAATCGCTTCGGCGGACCACTTGCTTTCCTTCGGTTCCGACTTTGATTCCGTCATTGCAACAGGAATCGGTGGAAAGAGCTGGTGAACCCAATTCAGAGATGAACTCCTCGTTGAGCGTCGACCGCGCGAGAGTTGTTCTCCCCATTGGAGACCAGAATCAGACGGTGAATTTCCTTGTTGAGCACTCCAGCCGTATCGATCCCCGGCTTGTTGAAAACCGACCGAGACTGGTGTGCCAGCATGAAAAACATCGTCATTTCCAAGCAGTGCCGGTCGATTTCGATCATCCCAAACCTCGCGAAGGCCGACGGACCTGGATTCCGAACTTCCAGCGATTTGTTTTTCCAGCCTTGGCAGTTCGAAGTTGACGATGCGTTGAGCAACCTCTTTAGCAGCGATGCCATCGATGTCGAATTGAATTTGTTCGCGGGAATATCCATCCCTGGGCAATTTTTTCGCCAAGTCAAAATACCTCTTTTGATTAGGCGGATCGAGACTATACAACGGAGTCTCATCCCAAACGGATTGTGATTGCCGAATGACCAAACTTAAAGTTGTCTCGTATTCGGCCATTTCTCCATCCCCGCCCTTGAAATCCCAATCACCCTTCTGACCAGCCTGACGACCTGAATCCCGTCCCAAACGGCTATAGAACGAATACTCATTTGAGGCACGCTGAGTCGTAGGCATGGACTGAACACTTTCGCCAAGAATAGACTCCTCTTCATCTTGTATGATGATTCTCGGAGTGATCCCTAACATCAGGTCTGCGACTGGATAAACCTTGGTTTGCAGCCTCTCGCTTTCTCCTAATAGACGATATTTCGTAATGTTTTCGGATCGTTGAAACGCTTTCGCATCGCGTCCCAGACCGGCGATTTCGCCGAGGATCTTGCGTCGCAAACCGAGACGCCAGCTACCAGCTTTTTGCATCTGCTGTTGCTTCAGTTCGTTGTTTGCATTTGCCTGGCCGTCGGCGAAGAATTGTTCGCCGTCTCGCATTTCGAAACGTCGCTTCACTCCAAACCGCTCACGGTCAGCGTCGCTTTCCAGAACGAGTAAGGATGTGTACGGCGTGATGATGTGGAACTCTTCGGAGAGAGCGATAATCTGGTTCTGGATTTTCTGGTTCGAACCTTGTTGCATCAGTTCATCGAGATGCCCCCGCGCCCAGAGCCGAGGAATGAACGAGTTGCCTGACTCTGCATCCGCGAGTTCAATCTTCGCAACATACCTCACCGGCTTGCCGTTCAAGGTTCCAGTCACAACGACTTGCCCTGTCTGTTCTGCACCCGTCGGCAGATAGCGACCGACGAGGATTTGCTGCGTCCCGGCTGGAATATTCGGCAACTCCTCTGGATAAACTGCCGCGACTTTCACGCCACGGAATTCAACTTGCACATCTTTCAGCCCGGGACTTGTGATCTCATTCAGAAGATGAAACGCGGCCATTTGAGGAGTGATTTCCCCACTGATTTGCCGAGAAGACCCGCCTCCGAGCGAGGCAATTCCTTTCAGCACAACCGTCTCATAAGAAGAACCAACACTGACCGCATGAAAACTCGGACGATTCCCCTCTTGGGCATTCTTGAAACGCCGTTTCACCCGATTCACAAACGCCGCTGGTTCGTTTTGAGTCGTCGTAACAATTCCATCGCCGATGTAAATGACCTGCGTTTTACTGGTCGCCTTCTTGAGGACGGCATCGATTGCCTGATCGAGATCAGTCCAACCGAGCGAAACTCGCTTGTCGAGTACGTTTCGAATGTGCTCGATGTTTTCATTCGACGCCGCAGAGAACTTGTCAAGAATCCAGTCTGTCTGAACATCAGTCGTCGCGACCGCAACACGATCTTTATCGCTGAGTGATCCAAGAAGCGAAACGACAAAGTCTCTTTGCGATTTCCGCATTGACGAATCCATCGATCCAGAAGTGTCGCAGAGCAGAATCAGTTCCAGTGGTTCACCATCGGCAATTGTCTGCCGTTGCCACTCTCCACTCTGACCAGGCGGCATCAGTTCCAGAATGAAATACCCATTCTCACCACGCTGATGCGGTATGACGACGACATCGTTCTCTCGCTGACTCACATCGAAAACGACTTCAAAGTCCTTCGTCGGCGTATATTCCTGCGCGACAAATTCAAGTTCCGCGGAGTGATTTGTTAATTGCGAACGGCAAGTATGTGTCGGCGACTCAACGCTGCTGAGCGGAACCGTTGAATTGATCAAACAGCGGATGCTCAGTTCTCGCAATGGATTTGTTTGCAGCATCTCACTCTTAAGGCCATAGCTGTACCGAAATCGATCTCCCTGAAGTGGTAGCACCTGTGTGTAAACAATTTTAATCCGCTTTTCTGAATGGGCTTCAATCGGGAAAACACGAGCTTTGAAGATATTCCCACCGGTCCATTCAAGCAAACCGGGGTCGCGTTTCTCTCGCAGAATCGTTTCGTAAATTTCCCTGGCACGTTGCTTCTCGACAATGTCCGCTTCGATCAATTCTCCGCCGATCCACATTCCGAATCCGCTAATCGAAGCGTCCTGCGGGAGTGGGAAATGAAACTGTCCTTCGAGCCGTGAATTCGTGTGGTTGACGAACGTTTCTTCAATCGTCGTTCTCGCAATTTGATCGCGAATTTCAATCGTCACATGGTGCTCACCAACCGTGAGCGGCGTGTTTCGACCATCGATTTCGACGATCAACGATCCAATCGAATCTTCCGCCGAAGTCCCATCATACCCGCTCAGCCAGACTGGCTTCTTTTTTAGAACGGCCAGCTTGTTGTCATTGTCGATTCGATAAATGACCTTGCCCGGCTTCTGAATATCGACCGCATCACTCCCCTGCCCTTTCAGAACGAAATCATTCGGAGCAGACTTCGAACGATACACTTGAACAATCCCGGAATGCAATCGAGCTTCGTCTGGTGAACTCACTTCCAGCAGGGAACCTGGGCCGACGATCAGTTTAATGCCAGAGAGTAGCTCGACCGTCACGGCATTCGCGCCGCGAACGTCGGTGCGAATCCAGTCACCGACTTGCAGCAGCACTTGCCCAGACAATGGTGTCCAGCGTCTTGTTCGGACAGGCCGCAAAGCCACGATTCCTTGTGAATCGCTCACTTTGCCGATGCGGTCTGTTTCAGCAAGATTGACCGGCACGCGAAACTTGCCTTCATCGATCGGAACATTCCGTGCGATCAACGCCAATTCCGCGAGCGGTGGTCCGGTCCGTTTCGCTCCCTTCTTTCGGGCTGTGAGAGCAATGAGTTGTTTGGAATCCTTATCAACGTAGAAATTCAACCGGAATTGCAAATCATCAGCACCAACCAACTCACGGAAGACAATGCAGTCTCGCCCGGAATAGTTTGCAATTCCGTCCGGTGTTGCTTCGAGGAGTTCACTTCCCTGATTCAGTTCCAACCCCATCAGCGAAACAATATCGATCTTCCCTTCCGCTCCGACCCACGGATTCTGAGCGGTGTCGGTCACTTCGAGCTTCTTCGATTCTTGTTCTGTAACTTCCCACAGTCTCGAACCACGAGCGATTCGATATTGCTGCGGAGATTCTTCCCAGCGCACAACTCCGGAATCTTTCACCCAGACGTCCGCAGAGACTCCGTCTCGCGTCACCTGCAATTGCAGCGTGCCTATCTCATCAAGTTTGGCGAGGACATCCCCAAGCTTCAAAGTTGAAGCTTGGGTACTGGGCGTTGTCGCAAACCATCCGA
>JAJDEL010000328.1 GCA_029259835.1 Planctomicrobium sp.
GACTAGAAGTGAAAAGCGGTCTTTGCCGATTAAGCTTGACGACGATGGTCACAAAGTCGGTCGCTCTTGTATCGATTCGTGTTTCTAAATATGAGAAGTCAATTCCCTGTAAACACCGATGCCAGAGGGCATAATGTTTCTGTCTCGATCAAAATCTGCGAAATCACACGCACATCGCTACGTCGATATGTGGGCCTTTATGGGGCTGCACCCGACAAATATCGATTTGTTGCAAAAGTTGAAGGAAGCAGACGACCAACGCTTCGGGGCCAATATGGATGTTTGTGGGACTGTCTCTGAAAAAGATGCGAAAACGGGTGACTGGGCGCAATCACACATGGTCGGCATTCGTACAGATATCTGGAACCCTGACGGCGAACAACAGTCCGGAATTCTCAATCGACTTCAAGACGACAGACGCACACAACTTCGCAAAGAAATCAAACGCAGCGGACGGTTAAGCCAGGCTCAAACAAAGAATTTGGAGAGGCAACTCGAACGCGATTCCGTGATGAAGATGCAACCGAAGGAGATCGAAAACCGTCGGCTGGTGATGAAACTCTTTAAGACAGGAACGCAGCGCATCAATTGGGCTGGCACGATTGAGGAAGTCGTCACGCGGGAATTGCACAATTCACTCGGAACCAAAAAGACGGTCCTCTCTTTTGCATCTGCATTACAACGCTTTGATTACATGACGCTCTTGCAGGAGAACAACCGGACGTTTCGAATTCCGTCGATTTTCAGTTTCAGTTTTTTTGATCAGAAGCGTGATCGCATGTGGTATCTGGAAATCAAACGGAAGTGGATTTCCATCGGTGCGGATTTTACGATTGAAGCACAAAATCAAAGAGTCGGTGAAATTGATGGTGCTCTGATTGGCCTCGGTTATAATGCTCATGTTCACGTTTACGAACCAACTCTCGCGGCGAATCGGCAATTCGTTGATCTCATCACACTGTTTGCGACGACCGTTGGGTATCAATCCGCCATGCGGAAGTCGCTAAGACGACGCATCAAAGCGACACGACGCGGTCTGGATACACAAAACGTCATCGAAGATGAAGAATTCCGCTTGCTCAGGAACCCAAGGGCTGCTTAATTGAGAACAGCCCTTACGTCTCGCTAATTAGTTCCACTCGGCTTTCTGGCACAGAACAGACATTTGCAGAGACAGCCGGCGTCGAGCAGATTTCAGTTGAGGCAATAATCGCGAACAGCGAGCGTTGTTCATTGCAAGTCGGATTGCTTCATTGAGCGAATGCCTGGCTCTCGCAAATGCCTTTCGCTCAATGTGTATCTGACTTTTTAATTCCAGAGATCGAATGAGTTGCGGAATCTCATCATTCTCTTGAATCCACGCTGTCGCCTTTTCGAGCATTAATTCAGCCGCGGTGAATTCTTCTTCTTGAATGTAGAGATCAGCGAGCGAGATTCTGGCCTTATTTCCGACAACGTCATCATCAATCGAAAGCGAAGTGAGTAGAAACTTCGCGGATGTGAACTCGCGATTCTGAATCAGGTCGTGAGCAAACCCAAGAGTCGATGATCGATGCAATTGAGGAAAGCTAGTGCTGTCGAAACGCTTCATCTCCGCAGAGATCGCATACTGCTGGTATCGAAAAGACTGCGGTGTATTACCGAGTTCACGGTAGAGTGCTGCAATCCGATTGTAGATCAGAATGAAATCGTTCTGATAATCGTCATTTCGCACTTCATTAAGGCTGTTTTCTAATTCCTCAATCGCCCTGACTGTAGAAACACAATCCGCAAGAAATTCCGCATATTCAATTCTTGAATGAACCGTTAAGTCGATGCGAATCGCGTCTTGAAAATAGGCTTCCGCAAATTGGTTTTGATGGGCGTCAGCACAACGCCAAGCGTGAGAAATGAACCCAGAAACATCGTCAGTATTGACGCAAATAAACCCCACACCGTTCTCCAAGTTAATTGGATTCAGAATGAGAGAGTTTGAAATGTACTTCCTGAGACGGTTCTGATTTTAATGGTTCTGCGGGTTGTGTCAAGCATTTATAGTACCTGTGGGCAAGAATACCCAATTTTCTGAGTGTCTTCCCGTGAGGCAGAGAACGACCATTTTATTCTTTCGCGGCTTCACTCAGTAATTTGCCGCACACGTGGAAGTGCGCGGCAAACCAGATGATTCTTAAATCGCTTCGCCGCCTGCTTCGCCAGTTCGGATTCGAATCACTTCGTCAATCGGAGAGACGAAAATTTTGCCATCACCAACTTTTCCAGTCTTAGCCGATTCGGAAATCGCTTCGATTGCAGTCGGCACTTGATCATCGTTGAGAACAATTTCCAATCGGATCTTAGGGAGGAAATCGACGGTGTACTCCGCTCCGCGATACTGTTCTTTATGACCGCGCTGTCGTCCGAAACCTCGGACTTCGCTGACTGTCATCCCGATGATTCCTTTATCGGTCAGGGCGGCTTTCACATCTTCGAGTTTGTAGTGGCGAATAATCGCTTCGATTTTCTGCATCATTCATATCCTTCTGATAAAAATGACAGACAGGAATGTCTGTCTTACTGTTTCAGCGAGCAGTCCTCAAAGAGGTCAACTCGGTAAAGGAAATCGCCCCGTAACAAATTTCCGAACAAGTTCGATCTGTACCAACCGTTTGGGCGCTGGCCCCGGTTCTTACAACAATTCACACTCACAACCGGGGCTAGTGCCCAGCGACTCATGTCGAGAAACGATTTCCGGGTTGTTCCTACAGGGATTCGCTGCCAGTTTCTCCGGTACGAATTCGAACTGCTTCAGTTAAGGTGCTGACGAAAATTTTCCCATCACCAATCTGGCCTGTTCGAGCCGTCGCCAAAATCGCATCAATTGCCTTTTGAGCTTCGTCATCCGCAGTGATGATTTCCATTTTCACTTTGGGAACAAAGTCGACGGTATATTCCGCACCGCGATATTGTTCTTTGTGGCCTTTTTGTCGACCGAAGCCTTTGACTTCCGAAACAGTCATCCCGGCAATTCCGGCTTCCATGAGCGCATCTTTCACTTCTTCAAGCTTAAAGTGGCGGATAATCGCCTCAATTTTCTTCATCGCTCTGTCCTTGTAATAAGGGAAGGACTCCCAACTCCCTGTTGGGAGTCCTTCATCGTAATAAATGATCAATAACCTTTGAGAGTTACTCTAAAGGAAAATATACCCTTCTTCGTCATGCTGAGACAGGTCCAATCCTTGACGTTCTTCATCTTGCGAAACCCGCAGCCCCATCGTGGCGTCGAGAATCTTGAGAAGGATGAATGATCCAATAATTCCAAATGCTGCCGAGGCAACAATGCTGACAACTTGGTTCACCATTTGACCTGGATTGCCTTCGAGAAGTCCGACACGACCTCCGGTGACATGAACAGTCGCAAAAACTCCGACTAAAAG
>JAJDEL010000329.1 GCA_029259835.1 Planctomicrobium sp.
ATTCGTGGGAACTTTTGCACGCTTGATGAAAGCGGCAACATCAGTGACCGTCGGGCAGGTCGTATTCCGAACGAAGTCGGCATTCCGTTGTGCGAAAAACTGGATCAAATCAAAATCGAAGGCATTGAAGTTTTCGTCAAACACGTCAAAGAATACCGCCTTGTGATCGTCTTTCGTGGCGAAGGTCTCGGCGGCGATGTTTATGACACGGACCCGCAAGCGACAGGCGTCCCACCGCTCGACCCGAAGCCGAAACAGGCAGGTTCAGAGAAAACCATCGAAGTTGCCAGCGAGTTCTTGCGTCAGGCTCGCGAAATCCTCAAGGACGATGTACCTGCCAATTTCCTGACGATGCGTGGCATTGCAAAGATGCCTCCGATTCCGACTTTTGAAGAAGTCTACGGAACACGCGCCGCAGCGATTGCTGTCTATCCGATGTATCGCGGGCTGGCTCGGCTCGTAAGCATGGATGTCCTCGATGCCGGACAGACTCTCGAAGATCAATGCAATCGCCTCCAGCAAGCTTGGGACGATTACGACTTCTTCTTCATGCACTACAAGTACACCGACTCAACCGGAGAAGATGGAAACTTCGACGCGAAAGTCCAACGCATCGAAGAACTCGATGCGGCAATTCCGCGAATCACCGCTCTCGACCCGACCGTTCTGGTCGTGACCGGAGACCACAGCACGCCGAGTTTGCTGAAATCGCATAGCTGGCATCCTGTGCCAACAGTGATTTCCTCAAAAACCTGCCGCACCGATGGTGTTGTCTCTTTCGGCGAAAAACAGTGTATTTCAGGGGGTTTGGGGCAATTCGAAGCGAAATACCTTATGCCGCTCGTGCTGGCGCATGCCGGTCGGTTGGAAAAATTTGGAGCGTAAGCCACAATCCTTGTGCAGCATGTGGCTTATCGATGTTCAACTGCTGCAGAAAGATTGATCCATTCACCACAATTTCACGTTGTCACAAATACCGAACTATTTTTGTGAACCGTTGAAGAGAAATTTACGTCTATCAGGGAGAAGAGATGTCTGAAGAGTCCGTTTCCGAGGAGACACCCGTGACCGAAAAAGAATCAGCGCCCATCAAAGGCGTCATTCTGATGTCGTATCCCAAAATCGTTTTCATGTGGCCATCGTGGATCGCTGCATTAATTTGCGGATTCATCATGTGGTTCAAACCAGACTTGAGCACGAATCTGGCAACCAACGTCTGCTGGGTCTTTTTAATTTTCTTCACTCTCAATTTAGTAGTGTTATCTTTCGATTTTCCAAGGGCGACATCTTTCAGTCTGTTTGCCATTATTTCAGCATGCGTCCTATTAGTGGTACTAGCTTTCAAGTCAAAGCCTGATCTTCTCCCAGTTGTTGGGAATGCCATTGCCAGCGTCAAGCCGGTTGCAAATGCAACATTTTTCTTCATCTACTTTTTTGTGATGTCGACAATCTACGCATTCGTTGCCGTATTGGTACGTTTCGACTACTGGGAAGTTCGCCCCAATGAATTGCTCCATCATCATGGAATGCTCAGCGACCTCGAACGTTTCTCAGCACCACACCTACGAATTGACAAGGAAATCAATGATATCTTTGAATACATGTTGCTCGGTTCTGGACGGTTGATTCTACAGCCCAGTGGTGAAAAAAGAGCGATCATCCTGGATAACGTTTTCTTCATCAGTGGAAAAGAAAAACGGATCACGAAATTGCTCGGCGCGCTTCAAGTTCAAGTTCGTCACGATTAAACCCTTCATTCAGCCCGGACATTCAACAATGTCCGGGCTTTTTTCATGCACATCAGAAAAGTGAATGTCCACGGCAGAAGGTTTGAGATGGCACTGTTGAAAATTGGTCAGATCGGCGTTGGTCATCCACACGCCAGTGGCAAGATGAGAACGTTACGTGCATCCAATGACTTTGAAGTTGTCGGAGTCGTCGAGCCGAACGGCGATCTCAAAAACACATGGGAACGCGAAGAGGCTTATCAGGGACTCTCCTGGATCACTCAAGAACAGTTACTCAATGACGAAAGCGTGCAAGCGATTGCAATCGAGACAGATGTTCCAGAGCTACTTGACGTTGCCGAAACCTGCCTTGATGCCGGAAAACATATTCATCTCGATAAGCCGGGCGGGTTTTCATTTTCCCAGTTTCAAAGGATCATGGACACAGCATCTCGAAAACACTTGATTGTTCAAATGGGGTATATGTATCGAACGCACCCTGGTGTCATGCTGCTTGATGACCTTATTCAAAAAGGGTGGATCGGCGAACCATTTGCAGTCAATGCCGTCATCGGCAAACTGGTCGGCGCGTCCACGCGTCGGGGACTCAAATCACAACCTGGAGGAATGATGTTTGAGTTGGGCGGTCACATGCTCGACATTCTGATTCATATTCTCGGAGAACCAGAGAGCCTGCAAACTGTCAACCAGCACAGTTCACCAATTGACGATGGTTATCAGGACAACATGCTCACGGTGCTTGGGTATCCGAAATCGCATGCGACACTCCATTGTAGTTGCAACGATGTCGATGGCTTTTCGCGCAGGCAACTCGTCGTTTGCGGAACCGAAGGAACACTCGAAATCCGCCCCATGGCGAACCCAACCGCAAGATTGGCGCTGACGAAAGACCGAGGGAAATACAAAAAAGGCTGGCAAGATGTCGAACTTCCAAATTACGTTCGCTACGCGGGAGATATCGCCGAACTCGCCCGCATGATTCGTCACGAACAAGACCCCCGCTACTCATACGAACACGACCTCATCGTCCAGAAAACGCTTCTAGAAATCTCAGACATGCCACTGGACCCATAGGCCACGAGCATTTCTGAGCCGAACGCGCTAGCGCCGTAGGCTCCTATTTGTCACATTACCGTTGATTCGCCGGCACGGCCTGGAAGCGGAAACCGCCTTCGCCGAGGATGGCTTTCAATTCTTCCTTGAGTTCTGATCGAGCAGAAACGGTCAGCGATGTCGCCAGCATCGCCCTGACTCTTCCTGAGCCGTTTAAACCGTTCGCGGCTCCGTTGCCGTTAACGTGTCCGTTCGAACCTCCATTTTCGCTGCTATGCGCGTTCTTGGGATCACTGGTTTCAACGACTATTGTGACTGGTGTTTTGCCAGGGTAGCGACTGAGAAGGTCGCGGACGCGTTTCATATCGTCTTCAGTATGTAGTCCTTTCTGAAAACGAATTGCAACTTGTTTTGTGAATTCTTTCTCGGCTTCTGCCAGCGTTAAAAGTTTATTCACGATGACATTCGGCTCTCGACCACGAAAGTCGACTCTTCCTTTCACAACGACAATTGTATCAGTGACGACTTTCTCACCAGCATCAGCGAAGTCGTCTGGCCACATGATACAGCGAACTATTCCTTGTGCATCTTCAAGGTCAAAGTTCACATACTTGCTGTTGCCGTTTCGGGACGGATTTTTGGTTTGTGCTTTCTTGATGGAAGCAATCATGCCCCCCAAGGTCACATCTTTGCCATCGCCGAGTTCTTTGAGATCTTTCACCGTGTGCTGCGTAAAGGATTTAATTTGATCCGCGTATTCCGTGAGTGGATGAGACGTTAAATAGAAACCAAGCACTTCTTTCTCAATCGTCAACTTTTGACCATGCGTCCAGTCTTCAGCGGCTGGCATCGCAATATCGTCATCCTGGTCATCGGCGCTTCCATCTGAAGAAGGACCACCAAACAAATTCATTTGCCCCATCGCCTTGTCTTTTTGACGAGAGACCGCTGCCTGAACCGCTCGCTCGATGACCAGTCGATGCTGCTCACGATTAAAGCCGAAGCCATCAAGAGCGCCTGCCTTGACCAGCGTTTCCATCGTTCCTTTGGTGAGCACTTTCGGATCGCAACGTTCGCACAAATCGAAGATATTTTTGAATCGTCCGTTTTCATTCCGTTCTTCGACCATCGCGTGCATCGCCGCTTCACCGACACCTTTTAATGCCCCCAGACCGAATGCAATTTTCCGGTTGACTTTGTCACCTTCACCTTCCACAACCACGCTGAATTCGACATCGCAAAGATTGACATCTGGGGGAATAATTTCGACTTTCTGGCGCCGGCAATCTTCGGTATGTTCCGACATCCGCTCGCTCGACTCCATTCCACAAGAGAGCAGCGCTGCCATGAACTCTTCAGGATAGTGAGCCTTCAAAAAAGCAGTCTGATAAGCAATCGCGCCGTAAGCAGTCGAGTGTGACTTATTGAATCCGTACCCAGCAAATTTGACAATCAAATTCCAGATGCCTTCGGCTTGTTCGACACTCATGTTTTGAGCTTGAGAACCTTCGATGAACTGATCGTGGAAGCTGTCGATAATCGACTGTTTCTTCTTTGAAATCGCCTTAATACACTTGTAGGAACTGGCGAGTTCGATGCCTCCCAGGCGGTTGAGAATTCTCATCACCTGTTCTTGATAAACCATCACACCGTAAGTCTCAGCGAGAACATCATCGACGATCGGATGCACCGTCGGAATCGGTTCACGACCAAGCTTGACGTTGACGTAGGTCATTACCATGCCGCCTTCGAGCGGACCAGGGCGATAGAGTGCCGACGTCGCGATGATGTCCTCGAACTTGTCCGGCCTCATCTTCGTCAACAGGTCTCGCATTCCGCCCGACTCAAGTTGGAATATCCCTTTCGTTTCTCCGCGTTGCAGCAGTGCGAATGTTGCCTTGTCATCGAGCGGTATATCCTTCGGAACAATGTCAACACCGCGATGTTTTTTGACGTTCTTCACAGCCTTGTCGAGAATCGACAGGTTCCGTAAACCAAGGAAATCCATCTTCAGCAAACCAGCGGTTTCAACATCGGTCCACTGCGTCAGAACGTCATTTTTACCGGTAATTTTTTGTAGCGGGATATATTCTTCAAGTGGCTTATCAGCAATCACCACCCCAGCCGCATGAGTACCTGCAGATTTCGCGAGACCTTCCATCGCCATTGCGAAGTTAAGGAGTTCGTTGACTTGCGGATCATTGTCGAATGCTTCTTTGAGTTCCGGCGATTCTTTCAATGCATCCTTGAGTTTGATATTCAGTGTATCCGGAACCATCTTGGCGATTTCGTCCGCACGTTTGAGCGGGACGGACAAAGCCCGCGCAACATCACGAATCGCTGCTTTGGCTTTTAATGTTCCGAACGTTCCGATCTGCGCAACGTTTTCGCTGCCGTACTTGTCTTTCACATATTGGATGACAAGTTCCCGGCGGTCGCGGCAGAAGTCGATATCGATATCAGGCGCTTCCGACCGACTTGGATCAAGGAATCTCTCAAACAGCAAGTCATATTTGATCGGACAAACATCGGAGAATCCGAGCAAATACGCGACAATCGCACCGCATGCCGAACCACGGGCAGTACACGGGATGCCTTTCTCAATCGCGAAGCGAGCAAAGTCCCAAACGATCAGGAAGTAACTCGAGTAACCCATTTTCTCGATCACGCCCAGTTCCAGATCTAGTCGATCCTTGTAAACCTGATCCGGATTGACCCCGTACCGTTCAATCAGCGCTGCTTCGCAAATTTCACGAAGGTAAACCACATCATTCTTACCTTCCGGTGGAGTGAAGACAGGAAAATGCGTTGTTGTTAAGTCGAGGTTGATATCTACACGGTCAGCAATTTCCTGCGAACGAGCCACCGCTTCAGTTTGATCTTTGAAGGTCTCGAAAATTTGCTCAGGCGAACGAATAAAAAGTTGATCCGTTTGAATCTACATCCGCTTTTCGTCGCTGCGAAACGACTTCGTGTTCACGCATAGCAAAACATCGTGCATCTCGGCATCGTCGGTACAAAGGTAGTGCGCATCGTTCGTCGCAACGAGCGGCAAGCCCATCCGATTCGCCAGATCGGTTGTCGCCTCACCACAGTCTGTTTGAATTTGAATATCCGCATCTTGAATTTCCATATAGAAGCGGTCGCCGAAAAGATCGCTGTACCACTTTGCAAGGTCTTCCGCTTTTTGGCGTTCATCGGCAAGAAGAAATCGGGAGAGTTCCCCGGACGCACACCCGGAGAGACAAATGATGCCTTCGTTGAATTCCTCCAGAAGTTCCTTGTCGATGCGAGGCTTGTAGTAGAACCCTTCGAGGTACGCCCGCGACGACATTTTCATCAAGTTCTGAAAACCTTTGACGTTCATTGCCAGCAGGGTGAGATGAAACGTCGCATCCTTCATCCGGGATGCACTGCGATCCGTCCGATGACCAGGCGCAATGTACGCTTCGTACCCCAGAATCGGATTGACGTCGTTCTTCTTGCAGGTTTGATAGAACTCCAGCGAACCATACAGATTCCCGTGATCCGTTATCGCACAGGCATTCATCCCCTGCTCTTTCACCTTTGCAATCAATTCCGGAATTTTATTCGCCCCATCCAGAAGCGAATAATGCGTGTGGCAATGCAAATGTGCAAAAGGAGGCGCGCTCATGGTTCTCCGTAACCGCTTAACGGTTCAGCAAATAGGGAAATCAGCAAGAATTGAATCGTTCAATAGAAACGCCATTCTACCACGCACGGCGCAAGACTCAATTCACCGCTCAGCGATGTATGCACTCTGTTTCCATTAGTTTTGCGGAGTAAACTGAATCTCGACTTCTTTAATAACTTGCCCTTCTTCAACATTCAATTTTTGAGTCGAAGTATTAGGTGCTGCGTTTGGGTCGAGCCAGAAGGGTTCGACCTGGACTAATGTTTCTCCAGGACGGACAAATTTTAGCTCGAAGGAGCCATCCTTTTTAGATCGTGTCGTGGGAACGTAATAGCGGTTATCGCGCATGTCTGTGTTGATTGCTCGGACTTTCTTTCCGCTCAAGTCGCCAAACCCGGTCAACTTGCCATTGATTGTTGCTGGACGCTTCAGTTTAAAATCCATCCCATTCAGTTTCTGATTCGGTTGAGT
>JAJDEL010000330.1 GCA_029259835.1 Planctomicrobium sp.
ACTTCCCTGGACGATCATTAAAGAGTCCAGTTGAGCGGTTGTGGTAACCACTTTGCATCCATCCACCAATCTCGAATGGAGGACAGTCGCCGCAGAGAGCATCCTGAAGGGATATTCCACAGCCTTCAAAGAGATAGCAACTGTCACAGCCAATGCTGTCACAGCCCAGTCCATCACAAGGGACTGTATCGCAAGCCGGAGCGTCGCAAGGAGGTCCAGGAGCGACTTCAAAGCCGATTTGCTGGGTCAGGGATTGTCCCTGGCCCCCGAGGATCGCATCTGCCCGCTGCGCCAATTGGTTGTCTTGGGCAGTCGCCACTGTGGCGAGTCCCAAGGTTGCTGCTATCGTGAGCAGCCAGTCACTCGTTTTGAGCCTACTCATTTCTCTTTCACTCCTAAGAACTTATGTGAAAATCTCTGAGCACGAGATTTCCTGGACACAGACGTTTCATTATGTTTGTCAAATTTGGCTTAGCGGTCTCACCGGCAATAATTGCCGTTACTCGATTTTTGTGAGTAATGAGCGTATCCAAATGAACTACTCTAGGTCTCAAAATCGGACATTGTCCTTGCAGAGAAGCGGCGTTTTACAAATCCCTCTTTCAACCAGTTTAATCGACAAACTTTCTCATCCGAGCGGCTCTGATGGCTTCCAATCAGCGTCTGATCAGCGAAAATGACTTGCGAAAGGCACGATTTGCCGAATGAGCGACACGGATGCCTCAAACTGCTGCTCGAAAAATGGAGTCACGATGCGGAATAGAACAAATTACTTTGGCGGGTTCTCGCTTTGGACAGGTGCGACCGTTGTAATCGGAGTCTTTTGCCTAACGGTGCTGGTCTCTTGTCGACCAGCATCCCCTCCATCCCACGGACCGAAGGGAAAGAATTCCAATGATGGTGACACGACAAAGGATGACTCTGTCATTCAAGTCAGTCCGTTGTTGGAAGGCTGGAATGAACCGCGGGCGGTTCTGGTTTTCTCTGGCGACGAGCATGGTTATCTGGAACCTTGCGGATGCACTGAACGGCAGACCGGAGGCTTTGCTCTGCGAGCAGACCTCATCCGCCAAATGAAAGAAGATCGCGGCTGGTCCCTCTCCGCTTTTGACGTCGGTGGAATCCTGAATGAGAAGCGGATCACCTCTCCGCAATCCAAAATTAAATTCAATCAAATGCTTCAGGGATTCAACCAGATGGGGTATCAGGGCATGGCACTCGGACTGGAAGAGTTGCTGCTCGGGGCGGACGACCTTTTTTCACAGCACTCGAACTCTTCAGCGACCGAAGGATACGACGTTCCATTCCTGGCAGCGAATGTCACGATCTTTGGAACGAAGACTTTAGGCACGCCGATCAATTCACGTCTCGTTGAAGTTGGTGACTCCAAGATAGGAGTGATCGGAATTGTGGGCAACACAACACGCGAAAAAATTGCGCAAACGGGACTTATCGCCGATGAAAGCGAACTCAAGATTGACCTGCCCAAAGACGTTTTGCGTGCGATTGTTGATGAACTTCAAAAACAGAGCCCGGACCTCCTCATACTGCTTTCACATTCAGAGATCGATGAGTCGGAAGCTTTAGCGAAACAGTTTCCAGAATTTCATGTTGTCGTGACAGCTGGCAGCGCCGAAGACCCCAGGAAAAAACCAAACTATGTTGGCGAAACGATGATTGTGCATGTTGGCAAAAAGGGGAAAAATGTCGCTGCCGTTGGACTCTTTGCCGCTGGTGAACTCAAGCACGAGCTGATCTCTCTCGATAAAGGACTCTTCAAACCGCATGAGGATATGATCGCTCTCATGCAAAGCTACCAGAGTGATCTCCAGGATCACTATTCAGAACTCGTCAGTGATGACCTCGCAATTGCCCATTCATCTGGTCACACGTTTGCCGGTTCGGAGTCCTGCAAGGACTGCCACAAGTTTGCATATGGAGTATGGAGTAAGACAAAGCACGCAGGTGCATTTAAAAGCCTCAGCGAAGGACACACAGAACCAGGACACAAGGAGAACGAATCTTCTGAGAAGAAATACTCTGAAGAAGCATGGATCAGTCGAGTTTGGGATCCGGAATGTCTTTGCTGCCACACGACAGGTTGGGAACCACAGACGGCACTGAGGTATCAGAGTGGCTTCAAGGAGATGGAATCGACACCCCATCTCGCTGGGCAACAATGTGAAAACTGCCACGGACCGGCGGCAGAGCATGTGAATTTAGAGAAAGCCTGGAAGCAAAACGGCGGTCAACTGACCAGCGAACTCATCGAGAAAAGAAAGTCCTTGCAACTCCTGAAAGCTGAAGCAGAACAAAAGGTGTGTGCGCGTTGCCACGACCACGATAACAGCCCTAAGTTCGAATTCGAAAAGTATTGGAAAGATGTGAATCACAGCGGTCGAAAAGATTAACTGCGATTCAGTTCAGCCAGGTTGCCAGTGGGAGAATTGTCCACAGCAGGTACGCCGCCGGACCGGCATACATCACACTATCGAGCATATCCAGCAAACCGCCGAAGCCAGGGAACAACTGGGCAGAGTCTTTCTTCCCGGCGTCTCGCTTGAGGAACGATTCGCAGAGGTCGCCGATCAATCCTACGACGCCAATAATGCACCCGTAGATCACTGAACAGTACCAGGCTGGTGGCGACCAGGCGGTATTGAACATCGGTGTGGCAAACTGTAGCCAGAGCCAGCCGCAAAGTCCGGCCCCGACGATGGCTCCAATGGCTCCTTCGCGAGTCTTTCCTGGGCTTAAGTTCGGAGCCAACTTCGTTGTGCCGATGAGTCTGCCGAGCGTGTACGCTCCCACGTCTCCTCCTTTTGCACAAACAAGAAGCGAGCCGAGTACCAGATAGCCTGCTTCGTGACCTGCAATCCAGCGGAGTTGAGCAGTGATCGCAAGGAGGACGCCAACGTAGCTGACAATCAAAATTTCAGTTCCGAGTGTCTCGATGTTGCCACCTGGTCCACGGAACCTTCCTGCTTCAGAAGCACAGAGCAACATGACGGTAAACGCATAGACTAATGCGACAAAATTTAAGTCCGCACTATTCGTTGCTTGTTCCCCGATGTGAGGAATCCAACTGGCAAACACAATCGCAGCCGCACAACTGAACATCGCCGGGAGTTGAAGCTTTCGCGAGCGATCACGAAAGAGGTCCGCACATTCCCAAACGCTACGGATCACGAGCACTTCGGCGAACACCAACAGAAGGATTGCCGCCGATCCACCTCGTGCATCGAGGTAGAAGATACCAATCAGCAATGGAATCAAAATTGCAGAAACTACGAGTCGCCAGCCGAGCATAAAATAACTTTTGGGGAATCAGAACAAGTACAAACGAATGATGACAGAGATCCTTAAAGGAGGAAGTATCATCAGGTCGCGAGTGAAACGCAAGAATGCCGAGTGATCGTTTGTTGATTCGCTTGGGGTTGGGCGGCTCGCGGACTATCCTCTCTTTGTTGGTCTCGTCTCGTCCCATGAAGATTTTCATGCCTGTCAAAGTCTGCTTTGTTGCTCTGAATGCCTATCCTGCGATTGATCCTGCAGTCGCCGGGAGCTTTGGTGGTATCGAGACCCGGTCCTGGCTCTTTGCTCGCGCCTTGGCGGCACATCCCGATTTCGAAGTCTCCTTCCTCGTTCGGCATTGGCATCCGCTCAGGCAGAAATCATACGACGGTGTCACGATGCACCTGATGCGGGATCGGTTCTATCCAGTTCGGGATTCGCTGATATCGAGGATTCAGCGACTTGACTACTTTCCCTGGATTCAATTACTACGGCCTCAACTTTCGGATGCGTATTACCTGCCCTTGCTGGCTGGGATGAAGGTTTTGAAACGGAAGCCTGATCCACGCGAGCCATTGCCGTTGATTGAAAACATTGACGCAGACATTTTCCTCACATTCGGAGTTCAGAGTTTCTCAGCGACGGTCATTGCGACAGGCAAATCAACCACACGACCTGTCACTCTCTTTCTTGGATCGGACAGTGACCTTGATGAACAGTATTTGCCGGGAGGAGACTTTGTCAGCGTCTATCGAGACCGAGCGGATGTATGCTATTGGGCGATTCAGAATGCCGATCAGATTTTTTGCCAAACTCAATCTCAGCAATCACGCCTGAAGTCTCTGTTTAATAGAGAGAGCCAACTGATTTGCAATCCTGTTAATCTTCAGGAATGGGATGAACTCTCGACTCAAGAAGTTGACGAAAAATTTTGCGGAGGTTTGCAACGCTTCGCACTTTGGGTGGGGCGGGCGGATGCGGTTCACAAGCAACCGCAAGTGCTTCTGGAGCTTGCTCGCATTTGCCCTGACGTCAGTTTTTTGATGATCATGAATCGTCGAGACGACATTGTTGAAGCAGAAATTAAACGGACTGCGCCTGCGAATGTGAAGATTGTTGACCATGTTCCATTCGCAAAGATGCCTGCGATCTTTGCCAAGGCGGCGGTGTTGGTGAATACATCTTCTCTCGAGGGATTCCCGAACACCTACCTTCAAGCCGCTGCTTCGGGAGTCCCGATAGCATCATGGAATGTGGAAGCGGAATTCCTGAAAGTATCTCAATCCGGAATGTGTGCCGAAGGAAAAATCGACAGGTTGGCTGAGTACGTTCTGAAAGTTTGGGGTAATGAAGTAGAAGTCACACAATGTGGACGTGAATACGTCGCCGAGCATCACGACTTGCAGAAGCAAACAGCACGGTTGGCGGAGGCGCTCAAGCAGTGAAACTTGGTGGCACAGACTTTCTTGACCGGTAGCACAGACATTTCTGTCTGTGAGTGCCAACG
>JAJDEL010000034.1 GCA_029259835.1 Planctomicrobium sp.
CCTCCGCAAGATCAATCCGCTTTGTCATCATCAGTCCTCCTTGAAATTGAAACATTCAAAGAGAACTCTTTAACGATCAATCACGCAGAGCGCAAGGCTGCCCGTCTTACCTGACCTATCCAAAAGTGCGCGCTGGCCGTGTCTGAACCCTGTTGTTTTTCCAAGTGTCATCACATCATGCCCGTGGCCCAAAATTTCCCAGTACCTCTTCCGGCCTGATCGAAAGCGTTTGTCAGAACGATCAGTCGGCTTGGGAGCTTCTGGTTCGAGTTTATAGTCCGCTTGTCTGGTACTGGTGTCGCGTTAAGGCGAAGCTCTCGCGTGAAGATTCCGCTGATGTGATGCAAGAGGTCTTCATCGCTGTCGCGCGGAAAATTGACGATTTCCGGAAAGAAAAAAAGGCGGGTTCAGGGGTTGGCTACGTGTCATTACGAGAAATAAAACCCACGACTTATTTCGTAAAAAATCTCGACAACCGAATGCCACCGGAGGATCGGACGCGGCGGAAAGAATCAAACAAATCCAGGATTTGTTTCCGGAACCGTTGAGTGGAGAGGCACTCTCCTCAGACGACGATCTCCGCGAACGGGACATTCTGATTTATCGTGTTTTGGAAGAATTGGAATCATACTACAAGAAGGAGAGTTGGCAGGCTTTCTGGCAAGTGAAATTTTCAGGACGCTCTGTTGCTGAAGTTGCCAAGGAACTCAACATGACCGAAGGTGCGGTCACCCGGGCAATCCACCGCATCAAAAAGCGACTGAAAGAGAAACTTGGGAAGCTTGACGAGTTTGAAGGCTTTGAGTGAAAAACGCGTCAGGAATTTCATTTCCGGTCGCGTTATCCTGGTTCGTTCTTGATAATGGCGGGTGACATTAATTGAGTGATTTTGTCCTGATGGTTCAGATTTAGAATGGAAACTCGAAATCCATGCCGCTTCCCGACGACGACAAATCAGAACCCATCTCACCTCACCAATCTCCCGATGCGCTTGACGATCTCCTGCGTGAGGTTGAAACACGTGATGTTTACCATTCAACCTTAAGCGACACTGAGCACGAAAATGGGTCAGCTTCCCGAAGAACAATTTCGCAAGCGGAGTTGATCGAACTCCTTCAGGAACCGGAGTTTCAGGCAGCCGTTACGAAGCTTCAGGAGATGTCTGTTGATGAAGCGGCGAGCCTGACAAAAACTTCTCCGACTATCGAAATCGGTTTTCAAATTGGCAGATACAAGTTGCTGGAACTGATTGGCTTTGGGGGGATGGGGCAAGTCTATCGCGCGGTC
The DNA here is from genome assembly GCA_029259835.1 of Planctomicrobium sp. Lineage (GTDB taxonomy): Bacteria > Planctomycetota > Planctomycetia > Planctomycetales > Planctomycetaceae > Thalassoglobus. The sequence goes on from JAJDEL010000034.1 coordinate 1,288, forward strand.
CATGTCGAACTGAATAAAACCGTTGCGGTGAAACTTCTGCCGCCTGATCGTGCGGAAAATGCAATCGCGATCGACCGCTTTCGACACGAAATGAAGGCACTAGGACAGTTCAGCCATCCTCATGTCGTCTTGGCAACGGATGCCGGAGAAGAGGATGAACGTTTCTATCTTGTGATGGAGTACGTCGAAGGGTTCGATCTGTCAGAACTTGTCGAACAACTGGAACCGCTGCCGGTCGCCAATGTCGCTGAATTGATTCGACAGGCGGCCTTGGGAGTGCAAGCGATTCATCGACAGGGTCTGATTCACCGCGATATCAAACCGTCCAACATCATGCTTTCTCTTGAAGGCATCGTGAAGGTTCTAGACTTGGAGTTGTCGAGATTCAACCCAGATCATGTTGACGCCAAAGACCTGACAGCAGCAGGACAAGTTCTTGGAACGAAACGGTACATGGCCCCAGAGCAGTTCGAGACCAGCCAAGTCGATTCGCGGGCTGATTTGTATAGCCTCGGGGCAACGCTGGGAAGTTTGTTGTTCGGGAAGGTGCCTCTTACAGAATCGACCGGAACTCACTCGTCGCCTGAGCGAGATGACATTCCCGAAGAATTTCTCAACATCATTCGTCGATGCACTGCGCGAATCTCTTCCGACCGTCTTGATAACGCAGGAGAGTTGATCGACTCATTGCAGCCATTTTGTGTCGGGAACGACCTGCAATCTTTGCTCACACGTGCGGCAAATCCGACAATGGATTCTGCAACTGGGAAGGACGCACGATCCCAAGAACTGTGTCAATCTGCGAAACATAAAAATCGATCAATCAAACTCTGGATTTGGGCGTTGTTGTTCATCGCGCTGATCATTTCTTGAACCTGGTTGGCAATTGCCCCAGGCAATGAGGACAAGAGTGCAACCTCCAATGCGACTTTGACTGCTGGTTCGGTTGGTTCTCCGGCAAGCCTGGCGACGAAGAGCAGTACAAAAGCAATGCCTCAGCAGCAACGCCCCACTTTGCAACAGCCAATAGATTTGTTGCAAGAACGCCAGATTGCCGTTTGGGTATTGATGAAAGGTGGTCAGATTGTCCGGCATCCTCACGGCGACATCCATCGAGTGGAAGACATCCCGAAAAATGGCCCGTTTCGAGTACGCAGCATTTCACTTGTTGATCGAGGACTTGCCGACGTCGATCTGCTTCCATTTCAACGGCTCTCGATGATCGAAACTCTTATTCTGTCTAAGAATTCCCGGTTAACGAATCGGAGTCTGACAGAAATTTCCCGAATCAAGACCCTGAAATGGCTCTACGTGGGTGGAACCCAAATCACCGATGACGCTCTTCCCAGCTTGAATCATCTTTCCGAGTTGGAGTCGTTGGGACTGGGGAAGACGGTTGTTTCAGGCAATGGTCTGACAACGCTTGTGAAACTGAAGAGTTTGCGGGAACTACAACTCAATGAGACGCGCATCTCCGATGGCGGGCTTCAGTCTCTCAAGAATTTCCCGAGTCTACTTGACCTGCTCCCAAGAAACTGATCCACACGGAGTGAGAAAATCCTGGTAGAATCTGGTCGTCCTTTTCTCAAGAAAG
>JAJDEL010000331.1 GCA_029259835.1 Planctomicrobium sp.
TGTCAATTGGGACATTGTTGCCGATTTGAGCGACAAGCCATTGGTAGTAGAGGAAGATCGATTTCTGTGAAACCTGATTGCTTGATCGCATCATGAGCCATTCGGCCCATTTCGAGACCCAAACTTCGGTGAATTCTTTGCGTGTCAGAAGTTCGTCAATTTTTTTCGTGCGTTTGTTTGCATCGGAATCTTGCATGAATGCCGTGTACTCTTCGAACGTTGGAGTGAGTCCAACCATGTCGATGTAAATTCGGCGCAAGAACTCCTCATCAGAGCAGAGTTCAGACGGGTGTAAACGTATTTTTTGAAGCTTGGCTGCGACCAGTTCGTCAATGTAATTGACAGGCTCAAATGGTTGTTTTTCGTACTGCAATCCTTTCGGCAAAGTCAGGAACTGACCACCGATGGAGTGGATGTCGAAGCGAGCCATGATGAAGGATTCACCACGTTCACCGGCCGTGACGAGACCAACGTCGTTTGCGCCAGCTGATGTTTCGTTGCTGGTTGTGAAAGCGGCGAGTGATGTGACATCTCGAGTTGTGCCATCTGAATAGTGAGCGATCACAACAAGCCGTTGCTTCTCTCCGGTTCCATCGAGAACTGCTTGAGTGGGATACATCTCGATGGAAGTGCACTTTGCCTGATCAGCAGGGTCAGTCGGTGTTCCGTTCGCGATCCATTCCACCATAATGTCGTTGAGTTTGGAATCCGCTTCGAAACGTTTGCCGCCCGTGTGTGGGACGGCTCCGACGCTTTTTTCTACGAAGAGACTAGCTTTAGGAACTGAGAGGTCAACGCGACGTCCTGGCAGTTCACGTGTAATTCGGTGGTGATCTCCGTCCGGATCGTAACCGAACAAAGAAAGGCGGAATCCGTCTTTGCCACTTGCTGCACCATGGCAACTTCCTGTGTTGCATCCAGACTTTGTCAGTACAGGCATCACGTCCAGCTTAAAACTGACTGGACGATCAATTGTTGCCTTAGTGACTTTGACTTGAACCTGAACTGTCTTTCCGGCGACAGTCACGGCCAACTGAGTTTCACCATCTGCTTTAGGAAGCAGGATTGCTCCATTGCGTGTGGCAAATGCTTCGTTGGCGAATTTCCACTCGGCCTTGTCAGTCAAATCCTGAGTGAGCCCATCAGCATAGATGCCTTGGACAACAATACCCTGGAAGTCACGCTTCGTTGTGAGGCTGACTTCTTTTGGGAAGACCTTCAGCTCCACAAGTTCGGCGGCGCCGGCTTGTGTTGCAAGCAAGCCAATCATCGCAATTGTGAATAGGTTCCTGCACATGAGGAAGTTCCTTGGTTTTATAAACTGTTGAATCGAGTCAGTTGATCGAAATTTAATATGAATTACTCACCACCCGCTGCTGCTGCGGCAGCTTGTTCTTTTTTCTGCAGTCGCAGCATTTCGAGGCGAGAGAGTGGTTTTTTAGGTGCTGGTTTCTTGACGGCAACGGCAGGTTTCGGTGGGGCATCTTTCTTCGGTGGAGGTGGGTTGTCGACCCGTAACTGCCCAGTCCCGAGGTTGTGCAGAACTGTTGTTCCGTTCTCTGGGATGATGACTCTACAGAAGACGTTTTTACTCATGCCTGGTGGCGTTTTTTCGGTCGCTTTAATTACGAAATTCAGTTCAGTGCTATCCTTAGTGATCTTCATCACCTCTGCGACAGCATTCGCTGGTAAGCCAAACAACTGAGCTTCGGCTTCACCGGCGAAGTCTTTTCGTTTCGTGATTGTGATTGGGAATACAGTTTCTTGTCCCTTCTCGACAACCGCTTGTGTAAATTTGAACGTCATGTATTGCTCTTCAACACGGACGGGAGCGAATGGAGTACAGAGTTCAATATTCCCATTGCCGACCTTAGCAATGCATCTCAATGAGATCATCGTTGTTTGGACAGCCGCGTTTCCAGCTGCGTTCATCGGGATCAATGCCTGAGTCTCACCTTTTTTGATTTTGATGGACCGACTGGCGTTGACGCCTGATGGGTTTTGCAGCGGGAAGACTGAAATGTCTTCGTCCCAGCCTTCGGCTTTTTCACACTTCACTATTAAATTCATAGAACCACCACGGACGAGTGGCACCTTCGGTTCTTCAATCCAGACTTTAAACGGAGCCTTCTGCGTGACAACAATTGGCATCCGAGTGAAATGTTCTTGTCGGACTCGATTGTTATTTCTTCCGCGAATCATCAATACGTTTTGAGACAGTGGACCTTCCACTTTGCGATCTTTCTGTTTCGGGTCGTCCAGGAATGCTGCGACAGAGGCAAACTTCCCTGCGAGAGGAGCAGTTTCATCGGCATAGAAGACAACGGACATTGATCCACCTGCTCGCCAACCCTCTGGGCATTCCACACGCACTCCCGCTGGGAGGTCATCACCACGGAAATTGACAGGACCGCCGATATTTGCACGGCGAACAGTCGCGACTATTCCTGATCCGGCACCTTGCGGAACAATGATTTGGTGCTGCACATAGCGAGCAAACTCAACTGGTTCGGCGGTAATCGTTGCTTCGACAGGCGTCACTTCAACCCGGTAAGTGTAGGATTCCCCTCCGTTCTTCAAGTGATCCGTGACTGAGACGACATACTCACCATCAATCGGAGCCTTAAAGCGGGCGTAGCTATCTGGTCCTCGACTGTCGTCGTTTGAAATAACGCGTCCACCGTTGTCCTGACGGTAGACATACATCACTGGATCGAGTGCGGAACGAATCCGCCGGGAGTAGACTTCGATTTCGTATTGCTGGTCTTTCTTTGCGGTGAATTTGAAGAAGTCGATATCTCCTTTTTCCGAAATGACTCCGTTCATCGCGGCAGGTGCGGCAGCAACAGTGGCAGTATTTCGGTCGTTGTTCGGTTCTTGCTCGACAAAGTTGTCGAGGGCAGTGATTCGGAATGGCTGCGCCGTGGGGGCGATTCCATATTCATCCTGAACTTCGAGTCCAAAGCGGCTAAAGTCTCCCTCGGTTGGTAAAGTAACTTCGCGTGTGATTGGTCCGGAGACATCTCCCAGGAACGTCACGGTGAGTTTCTCTCCCGGTTTTCCACCAGAGGGAATCACGGCGTGAGGTCGGGGGAAGTTTCCGATGTTTGCGAAGTAGTATGCGCGACCATCACCGTTGTACGCAGAGTCTCGAACTTGAATGATGTAGCGACCATCTTTGGGGGCGATGACGGAGGCGACTCCGTCGTTCCAGACGAGCGCGGTATCATCGCTGGCTGAAAGTTCAAACCGCTCTTCGCTCATGATCGCGACATACGGATCGAAAAAGTTTCCGCTCGATGAGAAGCCTAGCCGCATCCCAAAGATTTCGACCGAAAGACGTTCGCCTTGCTTTGCGTCGATGACGTAATAGTCAACATCTTCACGGTCAATTCGACCGAAAACGGCGACATTTTTTTCGATCGCTTGAGGAGTCGCAAAATCGGTGTTTGGTTCCTTCTCTGCAACAATAGGGTAGGGAGTCGCATAGAAGTTTTGCAGATCCGAAAGCCCAGTTCGTGTGCGGAGACGCATGCGATACGTTCCCAATCGGCAATCGGGAGCGAGCTTCAATGTGACGAGAACCTGCTTGCCTTTTTGCTTTTCGTCGGCAGGATGCTCAAATTTGACAACCTCAACGCCTTTGTCGTAGATCAGCACTTCCTCAGCATCTTCGAGGTTACTGCCGGTCATCGTGACGACGATGTCGGTTCCTCTCTGCGCCCCTCGGGGTGCCATGTTCGTGAACCTTGGTGCTGCAGCAAAACTCGTTTGAGCGAGCAACATGAAGCAAAAAATAGCGGATGTTTTGAATCCAAACTGAACTCGCATTTGGTTCCCCCCATTGCGTTTCAGAAATTTAATAAAAGCGGTCTCAGAATCAATATTCGGGCCGCAGGGATGTTGTTGAATCAGGAGTCGCACCCGAGTTCAACAAGTGTTGGACTGTTTCGCTTGATTGTCTGTTTTAATAGCGAGTTATTCAACACCATTTTCTTCGTGACACAGTTTTCTTTAAGGCAGTTTTCTTCAAGTCTGTGTAATAAGACGGGCGGACTCCACATTATTAATGCAGGGTCCGCCCGGCGTATTTGAGATGACTAGGCAAGCAGGTCTTTGACAACTTTGCCGCCATTGACAATTTCAATAGGACGATCACCAGGCGCCATCAGTTCTTTGTCAGCGACAATTCCCAGAGCGTGGTAAACAGTTGTGAAGAGATCTTCAACTCCCAGTGCGTTTTCTTCTGGTTCGCTCGCAGTTGCATTTGATGAACCGTAGACCGATCCACGCTTAAAGCCTCCACCAGCAAGAGCGATACTGAATACTTTCGGCCAGTGATCGCGACCAGCAGTCGCGTTGATTTTCGGTGTTCGTCCAAATTCGGACGAGACCATCACGATCGTTTCGTCAAGCAATCCACGCTGATCAAGATCTGTGATCAGTTGGGCGTATGCCTGATCGAAGGAAGGCATGGTTCGTTTGAAACCAGCAACGATATTATCGTGCATGTCCCAGCCACCATAAGTCAGGTTGACCAAACGGACGCCAGATTCAACAAGTCGTCGAGCGAGGAGCATTCTGGCTCCTGCCTGGTTACGACCATAGGCGTCTCGCAATTTAGCGTCTTCTTTCTCCAGGTTGAATGCTTCACGAGCTTCTGGAGAAGAAATCAAGCTGTATGCGGAATCATAAAATGAGTCCATGGCATTGATCTGGTCAGACTTCTCTCGACTCTGGAAGAATGCATTGACCGACTCAAGTGCCGTGCGTCGGTTCGCAAATCGGCTGTCATCAACACCGGCTGGAAGATTCAGGTCGCGAACTTTGAACCCATTTGCAGCTGGGTCACTTCCGAGTGCGAATGGAGCAAAGGCAGAGCTCAGATATCCGCTACCAGCGAATTCGTTAGGTTGATTAGGAATACAAACATAAGGAGGCAGGTTTTTGCGGCTGCCGTACTGTTGGCTAATCACAGAACCAATTGAAGGGAACTGTAATGCAGGGCTGGGACGATATCCCGTAAACATATTGTGTGTTCCACGTACGTGGGCCGCTTCACCATGCGACATTGAACGAACAACAGTAATTTTGTCTGCAACCTGAGCAGTTTTCGGGAGCGCATCGCCAAAGAGGACACCATCCATTTTGGTTTTGACGTTCCGCATTTCGCCACGATATTCAATCGGAGCGTACGGCTTTGGATCCCAGGATTCCTGATGAGCCATTCCACCTGGAAGGTAGATGTGAATGATTGACTTCGCGGTCCCCTCGAAGTTCTCGTAGTCCTTCAATTCGGCGTGTGCCTGCCGTTGAAGTAGTTGAGGGAGAGTGAGCGTTGATCCAGCGAGCATACCCACCTGGAGAAAACCTCTCCGTGAGAGTTGCTTGAAATGGCTGGGAGCACAACTTTGAGGTTGTGTCGAAGTTTGTGAAAGCTTGGCCATCTTCCGACGCTCCTTTTCCTTGAGGATTACGAAGTCAGGTCAGCCATCCACAATGGACCGCACATCTAAGATGATAAATTCAGGTAGGGCAACTTAGGGGCGGGGGGGAACACGTGTCCCGATCATTGGTGGGTGTATGGCTGGTGAATGTGCAGGTTCTGTAGGAAGACCCTGGCGAGGAGTTCTTTGTCACTTCGAAAAGATTCATCAAACCCCTTTAATGTATCACAACATTAAACTAGCGAATTCCAAGAGTCAATCAAAAAGGAATCCGAATTTTCCCAACTTTTGGATTGCCACTCGACTGTTGCAGTCAAGCGAATCTGTACAACCGTTAACCTTTCTGCAAATTGCCCTGTTTGTGACGTTTACGCAACCGTGAGTGTCTCTTTTTAGCAACGCGAAGCTCGAATCCTGCGATTCCGCGTAATCTGTGAGCTAGGTTTAGTCTGAATTGCCACAGTATTTGCCCTGATCAGGCGTTGTGGCGAGCGATTTGACAGACATTTACTGTCTCTTGCAGTCTTAAATTTGCTGAGTTGACATCTCAACGAGTGCGACATTTGGAGCACGGAAGTTGTTGAGTCATCTTCAAATTTGGGGTCCGCAGAGGCAATACAGGAGAAATGGTTCATGGCTCCCCCGCCACTTTCGCGTCTCAAGAAAGAGACATCGCAGGATGACTTCGAAACTCTCAAGCAACTGATTCATGGAAAGTTGGTCGACAAACTCGACCTCAACAAACTTGGAGATTTGCAGGGAGATACCCTGCGCCGTGAGATTAGGCTTGTTGTTGAACACCTTTGTGACACAGAAAATCCTCTTCTGAATCGTGCTGAGCGCGAACGCTTGATCGAAGAAGTTCTCGATGAAACATTCGGTTTTGGTCCGCTCGAAATCCTTATGAAAGAGGAAGGCGTCGCGGACATTATGATTAACGGGCCGAAGAATGTCTTCGTGGAAAAAGATGGGCGAATTCAAAAATCACCTGTCACATTTCGTGACAATGACCATTTACTTCAAATTCTTGACCGAATCGTTTCTCGTGTTGGTCGCCGGATAGATGAAACATCTCCCATGTGCGATGCTCGTCTTCCGGATGGATCACGTTTGAACGCAATCATTCCTCCATTGGCTCTTGATGGAGCCTCTTTGACGATTCGAAAATTCGGAGCGAAGCCCCTCGCGCTTGAAGACCTCTTAAACTTCGGGGCGTTCACTCCTGAAATGGTGATGTTGTTGGAAGGGGCCATTAAAGCCCGGCTCAATACGATTATCAGTGGAGGAACCGGTTCGGGAAAAACAACACTTCTGAACACTCTATCTAGCTTCATTCAGTCAGATCAACGCGTAATCACAATTGAAGATGCTGCGGAATTGCAGCTTCAGCAAGATCACGTTTTGCGACTTGAAACTCGTCCTCCAAACATTGAGGGCAAAGGAAAGATTTCCGCGACTGACCTGGTGAAGAACGCTCTGCGTATGCGACCGGACAGGATCATCATTGGGGAATGTCGTGGTCCTGAAACACTCGACATGCTTCAGGCGATGAACACCGGTCACGAAGGATCGATGACCACAGTTCACTCAAACAACCCTCGTGATGCCGTCTCGCGTATTGAAACGATGGTGACGATGGGAGGAACGGAACTCCCTTTGAAAGCGATTCGCCATCAATTCGCATCTGCGGTGGATCTGATTATTCAATCGAGTCGTCTTCAGGGTGGACCTCGGAAACTCACCTATGTGACCGAAGTTCTGAATATGGAACAAGACACGATCATCATGCAGGACATTTTCCGATTCATGCAGGATGGAATTGATGAGGATGGTCGGGCGTTTGGTCATTTCGAATCAACGGGTGTCAGACCATCGTTCATGCCTCGACTCGAAGCTGCCGGTGTCAAACTCCCTACGAATTTATTTGCAGCCAGAACACTCGGACAATAAGACAGGTATGCGCCCAACACAGGGCGGTTAATAAACACTTTCATTTGCTTCAACTCAGGGGACGACCCCAATGTGGATTCTCGCCTTTTTGCCTTTTACGATCAGCCCCATGGTGGCATCGATCATCGCCTTTGTTGGTGTCTTCGGTGTGTTTGCAGCCTTCATTTTCATGTTGCAGGGTTCCTCCGAAAAAGAAGTCGAAGATCGACTGGATGTTTTAGCCGGTAAGAAAAAAGCTGTCGGTTCAAATACGCCTCAGGTCACACGAGAAGTTCTCGTCAAGGAAGGCATGAAAGGACTCGCCGGTTTCTCTGATCGAATCATGGAGCGGTTCACGAATATTAAGTTACTCTTCGTGCAAGCCGACACAAACATGAAGCCGGAAGTGTTTCTCCTGATCATGGTGGTCTGTGGAGTCTTAGGCACTTGTGCAACGGTTTTTCTTCGAGCACCACTGCCGCTTTACCCGCTCGCATTTGTCGTTAGTGCAATGCTTCCGTTTGGTTGGTTGATGTTCAAACGCAGTCGCCGATTCAAAAGATTTGGGAAACAACTTCCAGATGCTATGGAACTCGTCGCCAGAGCACTTCGGTCTGGCCACAGTTTGAATTCTGCACTCAAGGTTGTCGTTGACGAATTGTCTGATCCGATTGCGAAAGAATTTAACATTGCTTTCGAAGAACAAAATCTTGGGATTCCAATTGAAGACGCCCTGAAGCATGTCTACTTGAGAGTTCCTAATATGGATTACAAGTTTTTCGTTATGGCAGTTGCAATCCAGCGACAGTCAGGCGGTGACCTCTCAGAGATTCTCGATAAGATCGGAAAAATTATCCGTGACCGATTCAGAATTATGGGGCAAATTCAGGCGTTGACCGGTGAAGGTCGTATCAGTGGGATCGTGCTCATGGCATTACCACTT
>JAJDEL010000332.1 GCA_029259835.1 Planctomicrobium sp.
CATAGCTATCAGGTTGGCCTAAATGCGTCACAGAAACGTGGGGCCAAACGCTCTTCGAATTCCGAAGCAACGGCACCAGACTTGGACCATCGTGGTGCGTTTCCGCAGGCAACCCGCAGAGTTCGAGTAGAGTTGGGAACAGGCTTAGAAGATTTACAGGTTTCGAAATGGTGCCCGGTTCCGTACCAGCCACGAGAGACGATACTCCTTTTGGAACACGAATCACAAGCGGCACGCGCGTACAGGCTCTCCAAGCTGTGAATTTTTGCCAGTGTTGTTTTTCACCCAAATGCCAACCATGGTCAGACCAAAGAACCACAATTGTCTTCTTGGCATTTGGTCCTTCCTCCAATGCGTCGAGAACATGACCTAGCATCGCATCCGAGAAGTGGATCGATGCAAGATACCCCTGAATTCCCTGCTTCCATTGTTTCTGTTCGCGAATGTGGGCGAAGTACCGATTCGGACCGCGACGTTTTCCTGCACTTGGAAGATCCTTGAGATCATCTTCACGATAACCCGGTGGAAGTTGAATTGAATCCAGCGGAAAAGGTTCGAAGTATTTCTTAGGCACAAACCACGGCTCGTGCGGACGGTAGAATCCACACGCCAGAAAAAACGGCTTGTCATGTTCTTTGTTGAGTTGATTGGAAACCCATTTCGCAACGAGATAGTCACCGCCGAATTCTTCATCCGTTGCTTTGAGCGGCCCCCAATCGGTTTCGACGTACTGCCAGTCACCCTTGCGAGGCAAACTGACCGGGCGTTTTTCCGGATACAATGTTCTGGGAAATGGGTTCTCAGTTTTTGCTGCCGGAAAGTAATCATCCCAGGAAGGGGCATCAATGAAGTAGTGCAACATTTTGCCTGACCCGATTGATTCGTAGCCCTGCCTGGAGAACGTTTTCGGAATGATCTCCGCATCTGGCAACACTTCTCGCATCTTTTGACCATTGTCATACAGGCCAGATCGATGTGGGGAACGGCCCGTAAAAATTGCCGTTCGCGAGGGATTGCAAGAGGCCCCAGGGCAATGAGCATTCGTAAAAAGCACGCCGGACTTGGCAAGGCGATCCAGGTTCGGTGTGATCGTCTGCGGATGCCCGCCAAGGCAACCGACCCAGTCATTCAAATCATCCATCGCGATGAACAAGATATTCGGTCGCTGCCCATCAGAGTCGGCAGCCGTCCCAAAACAACACATCAGCAATAGCGCGACTGCGCTCAAGGCGATTGAACGAATCATGAAATCCCTTTCTGTTAAATCCAAAGTTCCAGACGTTTCCTGAATTCTTCCGGCAGCCGCTTTTCAACGGCTTTGCGAAGTTGACTTTCGTGGTTGCGCGTACTCAGGTGACCGAGGATGATGAGTTCATTTTTGAAACGCTCGGCGCGCTCGACGATGTCGTCCAGGTGAGTATGACCGAATTTGTGAATTTTTTCCTTCCGGTGCTCAGGTCGGAAGAAGGTCAACTCAGTGATCAGAATTTTCGATTCGTAAACGGCATCGCAATTGTCGAGCCCTTGCGGAGCAGTATCACCGCAATAGCAGACAATCGGTATCCGCACTTCCGTGCTGACTTCAACACCGCTGAGCCGAATGTCCCGAATTTCGCTACCAGATAAATTCTGATATTCCTCTTTCAGTTTCTTACGTCTCTCCCAAATGACATATCCCAGAGACGGAACAGTATGCTTTGTCGGAAAGGTTGTCATCACATGCTCGCGGGAGAGTTCATACTCCTGCCCTGATTCGGCACCGATGAGGTTGCAAATCATGCGTCCTCGATCAAGTTTCTGCCAGGAATGCAGCATGCGCTCGACCGGTTCCACGACTTTCGCCGGAACGTAAATCGTAGGGGGTTCCATTTTCATCATGCGTCGCCGAGCAACGAATGCTGGAAGAGCCGCCATGTGGTCCAGATGCGCATGCGAGATCAAAAAAGTCGGTGTCCCCATGAACGACCAAGGGCTGCCTCCCAGGTCAAAGCCGACTTTCAGTTCCGGAATACGCCAATAGGTTTGGACCGCAGCACGCGAATAGCCTTCAATCGTCAATCCATCATGGACGATCGTTTTCAGCGGAAGGTTTTCAATCATGCTTCTCTATCCGGTTCTTACTTGTTGGGCGAAAGGATAGAGAAGACACGCGGCAGATTGCAGAGTTCGCTGAATGTTTTCGGGGAGAAATCAAGGAATTTAGTGTTCGCAACAAAGAACGTCTTAAAATTTATAGAATCTCTGCCGCGTTAAAGGCTCAGACATTCTCAGTCGCGGAAGGTAATGCATCGAACTGTTCAGGATCGCGCCCAACTATTCTTAATACCAGCCACTGGACAAGAATCGCAACCGGGATCGAAACGTAGGGTGAAACTCCAAACGCCAGAGCGACATATCCGAGTCCCAGCGAGATCCCGGCAATCATGAGAGAATACGGAAGCTGAGTGCGAACATGGCTCAAGTGGTCACAACCGGTCGCCGCCGACGAAAGAATTGTCGTGTCTGAAATCGGCGAGCAATGATCTCCGAAAATAGCGCCGCCGAGAACGGCACCAATTGTCGCCAGCATCAGCGGATGATTCGCGATCTCTTCAATACCCAGGGACGTTGATTGCAAGAGTTGGAATTCAATTGCCACAAACAGCGGGATCAGCAGCCCCATCGTTCCATACGATGTTCCAGTCGCGAAAGAAATCAAAGCCGCCAGAAGAAAAGTAATCGCCGGTAGCCAGTGTGGGGAAAGTTGGTCACCAAGCGATTCAACCAGATAGCCTGCCGTATTAAGATGTTCGGCCTTGCAGACTGTGCCGATAGACCAGGCGAGCACTAACACAGCTGTGGCAGGCAGCATTTGTTGCATCCCTTTGACTGCAAAGCCCATTGCTTCGCTCAACTGGTGGGATCGCGATAAAACGACGCTCAGCACCGCAGAGAACACAGCTGCAGAAGAAGCCAAAAGCAAGGCACGAGTGGAAGCATCAGAAGATGTAAAATCGAGTGAAAGGAAGACACTCAAGGAAACGCACAATGTGATCAGTGGAATGATTGCGTGCCGTGCTAGCGCGGGAGTTTCAGAAGTAAGCTTTGGATCAGAAGCTTCTTGCGGACTTCGAGGATTGAGTCGACTCTTCCGCTCTGCATTGAGCATCGGTCCAAAGTCTCTTCCAGTCCAAGCTATTTGCAGGACAAAAATCAGAAGCAAAACCGGGTAGAACCTGTATGGAAGCGTCGCAACGAACGTTTGGTAGATTTCCTCGACCGGAAGTCCGAGTTCTTCGTAGGTCTTTTTAATGTACCCGACTTCAACGGCGACCCAGGTGGAGACCAACGCCAGTCCGGCAACAGGAGCTGCCGTTGAATCGACGAGGAACGCGAGCTTCTCTCGTGAGATCCGCAAACGGTCTGTGATCGATCGCATCGTGCTCCCGACCAGAAGTGTGTTTCCGTAGTCATCAAAAAAAATAACCAATCCCAGCAGCCATGTCATCACCTGTCCCCGTTGTCTGGTTTGGACGTGATTTTTCAAGCGATCAACCAACGCTTGAGTTCCTCCGCTCCCTGACATGACTCCAATCATCGCCCCCAGAAACATTGTGAATAAGATGATCTGCCCATTTGATGAGCCACTGAAAGTTGAGAGAATCAACGGGTCGATAGTTTTGATCATCCCCGAGAAAGGGTCAGCCGAGAGCAACATCATCCCCGCCAGAGTCGCCACAAAAAGTGCGGCAATGACTTCCTGCCACCAGACCGCGAGAATGATTGCGGTCAGCGGGGGTACGAGGCTTTGCCAACCTGGCAGAGAATGAATCGGAACCTGCAGTGAGTCCCCGGTATTTGGGTCTGCGACCGAAATGTTTGGTGAGTTGACATAGACGAAGCATTCTCTCGCTCGGTCTGTATCAATTTCAAGGACACCACTATTGAACTTCGGCAGCGAGACTACTTCACCATTCTTGATCAATTTGACGCCTTCGACATGAGCATTGTCATTGAATTGCTCGTCGATAGTTCCATCTTTGGTCAGAGCAACTATGCGAAGCTTCGGAACTGGAACACCCTTCAGCCGCACATAAGGTGATTCGAGACGAAATCGAGGTGGAGAGTCTTCTACGTCGTCACAATACACAGGGACGGCAATAGCAACCGCAAACAAAACAAAGAACAACCGCTCAATAGCCCCGTTCCAGCAGTGATGGGTCGTAAAATCGCGTTGTTTCTTCATCTTCAGTCCATATCAATGTAAATGCGTCCGTGCAAGGATTTTGAAGACATCCCCGCAGAAAGCAAGGCATCGCTCAGACTTGCGTACAGGAGCTTCTCTCATTGAAATGGAGACTCAGAGTTTGACTGATTGATCAACATAGAAGAATTAATAGGTGTTTGATGAAGTTCATTCGCAACCTGATCTGTACTCGCGTTTTCCTTCTTGCTCTCTTTTCAGTGCAGTGTGCGCCCCTACTCGCGCAGCCGCCAAAGTTGGAAAACCGCCTCCGCGAACTTGCGAAATCTCACAAAGGGTTGGCGGCGATAGCGGTAAAAGACCTCAAGACTGGTCAGTCTCTGTTTGTAAATGCCGTCGAACCGATGCCGACGGCGAGCCTTATTAAAGTGGCGGTGATGATTGAAGCGTACCGACAGGCGGACGCTGGCATGCTCGATATGTCTAAGCAGATCACTCTGAGAGAAGAAGACAAATTCCCTGGCTCCGGAAATTTGACGAAGCAGATT
>JAJDEL010000333.1 GCA_029259835.1 Planctomicrobium sp.
TATGAATCAACCAACGCGTCGCATCGCAACAGACCTGTCCAGTGTGAAAAGTGATTGCGCCGACAAGAGCCTCGGCAGTTGCTTCGACATCGACATCGTTGAAGACGACAGCTGCTCCCTTTCCTCCCAGTTCAAGTTTGACTGGAACAAGATTGCGACCGCACGCTTCGCCGACCAATTGCCCGACTTCGGGAGACCCGGTGAACGACATCCGTTTGATATCTTTATTATTGCTGAGAGCGGCTCCGGCAGTGGCTCCACGACCTGTGACGACATTGATCACACCGTCTGGCACGCCCACTTCTTTCGCCAGGTGGGCCAGATAGAGCGCTGAGAGGGAAGTGTCTTCAGCAGGTTTAATGACAACTGTATTCCCCGCAGCAAGTGCAGGCGAGATGCCCCAACCAATTAAAAGAAACGGGAAGTTCCACGGGAAGATGAAGGCACACGCCCCCCATGGCTGCTGGTACGTCCAAGCTTCGTTCCCTTCAACATTCAGCTTTGTTCGTGGTTCGACCTGATCGGACAGCTTTACGAAATACCGCAAGGTGTCGACAAAGTTTTGCACGTCACCTTGTGCCTGAGCTTCAATCTTCCCTGCGTCGAGGGCTTCGATCTGAGCGATGATCTCTTTGCGTTCCTCAACCGCATCAGCGAGTTTGAGCAAAATTGCACTGCGCTCTGATTGTGGCGTGTCTGCCCAATCAGGGAAAGCCGCGTTGGCGACATCCACGGCCTGTTCGATCAGTTCCGGTTCCAGGTCATGAATGTCAGCGAGTTTCGTGCCGGACCCTGGATCAACAGTAGGAATCAATGTGCCGTTACTGGACGGTAAATCCTGCCCACCGACAAAAGACGGGAAAATTCCTCGATTCAGAAAAGCTTCAACTTCAGCAAGGAGTTTTGTTTTTGTTGTCACGCGCATGTCTCAGATCCTCGTGGAGATTGAAGGAATTGTCGGTCCGATTATGGTCACAGCAGACGGTCAGTTCAACAAACAACGCAGAAGTGAACAAAAAAACATTCAGGTTGAATCCGCTATGGTTTTCCAGTTCCCTTGAACTTGCTTTGCATAACGTTATGTTTCAGAGGAGTGAACTCTTGACTCTCTTGGTGAAAATCAGCTCTTGGATGTCACAACTTTGATCACTTCAGATTGTGAGAGAATTCCCGTGTTTTCTGAACAAGTTCTTGCCATGGAATGACGATCAGGTGACATAATTGTCTTGTCAGCGTATCTTAGTAGACTAAGTAGGCGGCTCGCCCGCTACTTTCGTTTCAAATTGAAGCGAGCCTCCTGTTCTTTCATCGTCTGGAATCATCTTATGACTAATTTGTTGTCGCGTTTCTCACTGAGTATTGCTGTACTACTTTCCCTGTCAACCGGAATGACTCTCAACGCGGATGATGCCAAATGGGTTTCGTTGTTTGATGGTCAGACCATGAAAGGTTGGGAAAAAGTAGGAAACGAAGAGAGCGTCTGGGAAGTGAAGGACGGAGTCATCAACGGATCTGGTCCTGCTTCAATGCTGGTCAGCACCACAGGTCCATACAAGAATTTTCGCTACCGTGCCGAAATCAAGATTAACGATGGCGGAAATTCCGGGATGTATTTTCGCACAACAAGAAAGCCGGGATTTTCCGATGGCTACGAAGCTCAGATCGACAGCACTCACCGAGATCCAATTCGTACAGGTTCGATTTATGGAATGTGCCATGTTTACAAGCAGCATGTGAAGCCTGACACCTGGTTCACGTATGAACTGGAAGTGCGCGACGATGTCTGGCGAGGTCGCAAGGTGACGCGCATTAAAGTGACAGTCGATGGAAACGAACTTTACGAATATCTGGACTTTGCGCTGTCGTTCAAGGAAGGGTATTTCGCCTACCAGCAACATGATCCCGGAAGTAAGGTCAGCATTCGCAAAGTCGAAGTTCAGCCTTTGCCGTAGCAAAAACGGCAATGCTCCCTGAGACTCAGGGAGCATGTCACAATGAGCAAACTTCTATTTCTTGAAGAACTCATGCTTCGGATTGCCAGCACTGACCACATAAGCGACGAGATCAAGAATTTCTTCTTTGGTCATTCGGTTGAGTAACCCGACAGGCATCGGGGACGTTTTAGACACCATGAGTTCTTCAATCTTTTTGCGGTCAATTTTCACTTGCTTACCAGGATCTGTCAGATCCGTATTTAGCATCATCGAATCTCCGTTGAGGTTGACGACGACTCCGGTGTGAATTTTCCCATCTTCAGTCAGAACTGTGATTGCGGAGAATTGATCATTAATGACCTTGCTCGGATTGATGATTTGATCCAGGAAATCGTGAGGTGAGTACCTGCGACCAGCGGAAGTCAGGTCGGGCCCGGTCATGCCACCCTGACTGCCAAAGCGATGACAGGCATAACATCCTGTCGCGGCAAACATTTTGCGACCGTTCGCGAAGTCTCGTTCCAGCAGCCCAGTTTGCGTCGCCGAGGAAAGCTCGTCGAGAGTCCACTTTGTCTCAGCGCGTCCGGCAAACATCTCACCGAGGTTCTCCAGAGCCGACTTCTTGACCGCCTTTTTCTCCAAGAGTTCTGCAAGTGATGCCTTCTCAGAATCGGTGAGAGAGGCGACTGCATCGTCACGGATGAACTGGATGAATTTCTCAAAACTCGCACCCCCTTTATAATTCGCCGCCTTCAAGAACCATTCGAAATACGCGGTGTGTAACTCGGTGGTCCAGCCAGCTTTCAACATGCGGATGGATCGAGCGTACTGCATCTGCTCTTCCTGAGTTGGAGCGGA
The DNA here is from genome assembly GCA_029259835.1 of Planctomicrobium sp. Classification (GTDB taxonomy): domain Bacteria; phylum Planctomycetota; class Planctomycetia; order Planctomycetales; family Planctomycetaceae; genus Thalassoglobus. The sequence continues at coordinate 2,793 of JAJDEL010000333.1, forward strand.
TTCAATCAATGCAATCGCTTTCGCCGCAACGGTTGGTGACTGAAGCCATGCAAGCGTTTCGCACAACAACCAGTTCAGCTCTACAGAGTCCGCAGGGAAAAGTGGATCAAAGCTCTTGCGCAATTCCTGAACGAGCATGTCGTCCGGTCGACCGAATCGGTTCAGGATCACTTGCGTTGTCCGTACCAGAGTCAACTGTTGCGGTAACTCAATTATTTCGGTATCGATTGCTGTGACCGCAGCAAGCAGCTTGTCTCGCATTTCTGTGTCGACTGGAGGAGTTTGTTCGGATCGGTGTTGCGGGCAGACGCCGGTGACTCGTGCCAACGCCAGTAACAATTCGACCTGTTTCGCTGGGTCTTTTTCCGTTAACGCCTTGTCGGACCACGCCTCAGTTGGCTGATGCTCAATCGCAGTTCTCGCCGCAAATCGAATGAATCGATCTTCATCAGCCAGATAAGGCCACGCGACGTGAATCGCCTGAGGATCCTGCCTACCGTGGAATGCTTCCAAGCGATGGCGAATGTTCCTCGCTTCGTTATTCTCAATCTTTGGTTGGACACGGGCGGTTGATTCGTCCCCAATGTACGTCACGCGATAGAGTCCCGACTGCACGCGTCGACCACCGATCGTGAAATACATGGCACCATCTTCTGGATGAATGATGGCGTCTGTAATTGGCAGCGGAGCACCGGTGACGAATTCTTCTTTCGTCGCGGTGTAAGTGGAACCATTTGGTTTCAAATGAACGGCGTAAAGCTTCCCCCAACTCCAATCGAGTGCAAACAAAGCGTTCTGATACTTCGCAGGAAATTTCGCACCGTAACCAAAGGTCATTCCGGTCGGCGAGCCTGGTCCAATATCGAGTGAACCAGGCAGGTTGTCCGCATAGAACGGCATGCGTTTTCCAGCTCCGTTTCGCCAGCCAAATTCGGCTCCGCTCGTCACATGGCAAATTCGAGTCGGACGATACCATGGCGTGTTGAAGTCGTACTCCATATCGGCGTCGTACGTGAACAACTCACCGTCACGATTGACTGCGGCGTCAAAGACATTACGAAAACCGGATGCATAGGCTTCGAACGATTCTCCATCGGGTGAGACGCGATAGATGATTCCGCCGGGCGCCAGAACGCCTCGGTTGTGGCCTCGCCCATCTGGCATACTCGGCAGCAAGTGGTCTTCACCCCAGACTTGCCGAACCGGCGAACTGTCCGCCAGCTTCGGATGACGTGCGTTGTTGCCAGTCACAAGGTACAGATCTTTGCCGTCAGGGGTGAGCATCACGGCATGGACACCGTGATCTCCACTGGCTTCAATTTCACGAAGTAGCTCGACTTTGTCCAGTTGGTCGTCACCGTTGCTGTCGGAAACACGATACAAGCCAGATGGGATTTTCTTTTCATAGTCATTGACGCCGACGTACAGAGCACCGAACGCCCAAAGCATGCCGTTGATGGCTCGGATCTCGGCTGGCACTTTTTCTATCTTTGTCGGGTCAAACGGCTTGCCCAAAGGAGGTGGAGTCAAGCGGTAGAGTTCGCCATATTGATCACTGACCAGAATTCTGCCTTTGTTGTCAGTGCAGAGGTTCACCCAGGAGCCTTGTTCCTGACTGGGGACTGAGTAAAGCAGCTCAACCTGGAAGCCTTTCGCAACGGTAATGCGATCAATCGGCGTTGCCTTATTGCCAACCTTGGTCGGGGCTGCAGCGTCTTGCGCGAATGAGGATGTCAGGGTCGCCGTAACAAAGCAGATAGCAAGGATGAATACGGACAATTGCCGCGACGTTCTGGAAACAGATTTCATAATACTTCAATCAAGGACAAATGGTTCGTTTGGTGGGTATAGGTGCCGACGAGACTTTTGGAATGGTAACGTTGACACTCTCTTTTCGGAATCATCTTTTCAAGTTGATCTCACTTGGTTTTGATTTTTCTCGACCGTCAGTAGCCTCCAAGACGACAAGACCGCCTTTGTGAACACGAGACTTCATTGGAAAATGACATGAGTGAAACCGCGTCATTCTCCGGGAAGGGAGCCATGCTTTCACAACGAAAGTATATCATCAGCAAGGATGAGGTCCACAACTGCTCCAACGACTGGTTGGCGAACTCATTTCGGTTGAGAAATAGCGGAACGATGCCTGCTTCAAGCAAGTTGGTTCAACGATTGTTGATTGCTGCCGCGCACGTCGATTGTCGTTGGTCCATTTCAAAAAGAGAGATACAGAGAACCCCAAGATCATTTTGGGAAGATAGCCACTTTTGACTCAGCTGGCCTCTACGCAGCATTAGCGTCTGGTTTGATTTTCTTTGGGCCAATCGGCTTGGCTTTGTTTCCCTTGCGAGCTTTCAGGTCGAAGAGGCCGAAGATTTCGCCGGCGGACATGCTGAGCGAGGTGTTCTCGTTATCACTGTCGCCCAGGATTCGGTGGAAGAGTTCGCGTTTCTGCTGCAAGACTTTATCGATGCGTTCTTCAATCGTATTTTTACAGATGAACTTGCTCACGATGATTTGAGATTCCGTTGCTCCGATGCGGTGTGCACGGTTGATCGCCTGATCTTCGACCGCCGGATTCCACCAACGGTCATAAAGGAAAACGTATCCAGCAAATTGCAAATTCAGCCCCACGGCACCGGTGCCGTAGCTCATCAGAATGATGTGGCTGTCAGGATCGTTTTTGAATTGATCTAGAATCGGTTCACGTTTTTTCGTCGGGACACCACCGTGGTACGTCAGACAACCGAATTGCTTTGTTCGCTCTGCCAGCCAGTCAATCGTGCGCGTCCACTGGCTGAAGAGAATCGCTTTTCCGCCTGATGCGGCGATCTCTTCCATATCCGCAATGATGCGATCCTTTTTACTCGATTCGCCGGTCAGTGGATCGGCGTTGCAAATTTGCTTCAGTCTAAGGACGAGTTCGAACACATGCTGAATCGTGATCGAATCTCCCATACCGTTGAGCTGAATAATGCCGTCAGTTTCGGCGGTTTTGTAGGCAAGCTCTTGAGCGGGGCTCAGTTCGATAATTTCGTCCCGGTCGATGCGCGGAGGTAGGTCTTTTGCCACGACATCTTTTGTGCGGCGCAGAATGTAATCTTCACTGAGTTCCGAAAGTTGTCGAATGTCCGGTGAGGCATGCTTCGGGACGACCTTCATGAATTGAAAAAGTGAAATCATTTCTTCCGCGCAATTCTCGATAGGCGTCCCGGTCATGCACAGACTTCTTTTGCGCGGGATGGAATGAATCATCTTTGCCGTGACGGAATCACGGTTTTTAATTCTTTGCGCTTCGTCAAGAACAACGAGATCGAACATCGGATAATCGTCTTCATGCATCGCCATAAAGTCGCGGACTACGAGTTCATAGTTCGCCAGAAGCACAGTTGAGCCTGGCATCTGCCAGATCATTTGTCGGCGTTTGCTGTCACCTTCGATTGTTGTGACCGGGATTTCCTCAGCCCACAATTTGAATTCGCGTTGCCAGTTTGGAATAAGAGGCTTCGGGCAAACGAGCAAGATGCGGCGGAGTTGACCGGCACGCAGTAACAGCCGAATCGCCGTGATCGCCTGCATCGTTTTGCCCAGGCCCATTTC
>JAJDEL010000334.1 GCA_029259835.1 Planctomicrobium sp.
TGCCTGCGGCAAAACTTTCCTTTGGCCAACAATGCTTGCAGTCGCCTCGGAAAGATTTCCAAAAGGAGGGGCAGTTGCCATCGGCATGATGGGCGGAGTTGGAATGCTTTCAGCGGGCCTGCTTGGCGGACCTGCGATTGGATTCAAGCAGGATTACTTCGCGTCTCAACAACTGGAAACAGATGCCCCGGAAACGTTCGAGCGATACAAAGCTGATGAGCCCGGAAAATTCATGGGTTACGAAACTGCTGGGTTGAATGGATCAAAAGTTTCCATTTTGGCTGATGATGGAAAAGAACTTGCCCGTGTCGGTGCGTTGCTCAAGGAGTCTGGCAAGACCGACGAGAACCAGGAGAAACTCAGTAACTGGTGGGACAACGCATCGAAATCTGCAAAAGGCGACAAAGATCTTGTTTCAAGTGCAGGGCTTTTCGGTGGTAGAATGGCGTTGAAACTCACCGCCTACGTTCCGATGATGATGGCAGTTTGCTATCTCATTCTGATCATCGGGTTCAAAATGACTGGAGGCTACAAAGCTGTGCATCTCGATGAACAGCCAAACCTTCCAGATGAACCGGAAGCACTCGGAACCGGTGAGTCATAAACCGCTCCAGCCAAAGGACACTCAAAAACGACTCGGCGTGCATTTCGCGTCGGGTCGTTTTCTTTTACAGTCATCGAAAATTTAACACTGAATCAACCCATTTGCAGGTAGAAACATGGCTCAGAGCGACTTGGCGAATCTCATCGGTGAAGATGCAGTGAAACTTGTTATGCGGATGCTGGAAATCCCAGGCAAGAGTGGGGATGAAGGTGCAGTCGCGAGCTTTATTGTGAAGCAACTCAAGTCCTACGGCGTGGATGAATCCAGTATCAAATTCGATACGACTCATAAGAAAAGTCACATCGGCGGGCAGGTCGGAAACATGATTGTGAAACTGCCTGGAACCATACGCGGACCTCGTCGGATGCTGATGGCACACATCGATACGGTACCACTTTGTGTTGGTTGCCGACCGGTTCGGAAAGGAAACCTCATCACTTCTAAAGATCCAACGACTGCCCTCGGAGGTGATGACCGTGCCGGCGCGACTGTTTTGCTGGAAACAATCAGACTCATCAAAAAACACAATCTGCCACATCCGCCACTCACGTTTGTGTTTATTGTACAAGAGGAAATTGGCCTGGCAGGCGTGATGAACATGACTGTCAGCAAGCTCGGCAAACCGGCTCAGAGTTTCAACTGGGATGGCGGTCCCGGAGCAAACATGGTCATCATTGGTGCGACCGGGGATGATCATATTGAAGTTGATATCGAAGGCATTGCCAGCCATGCAGGTGCGCATCCTGAAAATGGAGTCAGTGCCGCCGCGATTGCTGGGAAGGCAATCAATTCACTCGTTGATAATGGCTGGTATGGCCTCGTACAAAAAGGAAAGCAGTCCGGCACGAGCAACGTCGGGGTGGTCCAAGGGGGTGATGCGACCAACGTCGTCATGGACAGACTACATATCAAAGCCGAAGCGCGGAGTCACAATCCGAAATTTCGAGCGAAGATCGTCAAGACGATTCAAAAAGCGTTTGAGCAAGCCGCCAGAGAAATTAAAAACGCTGCAGGCAAAACTGGAAAAATCACATTCTTCACACGAAACAAATACGAATCGTTCAAGCTCAATACGAAAGAGCCTGTCGTGCAGACTTCCTTGGCTGCGATGAAAACTCTGGGCTTGGAACCGATCACGATCATCGCCAACGGCGGACTCGATGCAAACTGGATGACCGCACATGGCTTTCCAACCGTGACGATGGGCTGCGGACAAAGCAAGATTCACACCGTTCACGAAGAGTTGATCATCGATGAATTTTTGAATGCGTGCCGTGTTGGATTACTCATTGCGACCGGTACTGTTTAGCGACACACTTCAAGTGTGTTGCTAATCAAATTCTTGACAAACAGACTTATGAACGAAAAATCTATTCGAACCTGGAAGTTTTCTGGTCGAGCCTGGGAACTCGGCGAGTTTCCAAAAATCATGGGAATCGTAAACGTCACCCCGGACAGCTTTTCCGATGGTGGGGAATGGCTTGATCCATCACAAGCAATCGCTCATGCATTGGAACTCGTCGAGCAGGGAGCGGACATTCTTGATATCGGTGGCGAGTCAACACGACCAGGTGCCGAGCCGGTCACGTTCGACGAAGAACTCCGGCGGGTCATTCCAGTCATCGAAGGCTTAGTGAGTCAAACAGAGGTTCCGATTTCCATCGATACGATGAAGTCGCAAGTCGCGCAGGCTGCTTTGGATGTCGGGGCTGAAATCATTAATGACGTCTCTGCGTTCGAATTTGATACTGCGATGATCGATGTCGCGAGCAAGTCGGATTGCGGCATCATCTTGATGCACATGCTCGGTACACCGCAAACAATGCAGACAGACCCGCACTACGAAGATGTTGTTTCTGATGTGGTCAATTATCTTCAAAATCGCGTCACGAAACTCCTCGATCGAGAAATCGCCGCTAAACGAATCGTCATCGACCCCGGCATTGGTTTCGGAAAAACCGCAGCGCATAATCTGTCACTGCTCACAAACATCAATTCACTCCGTGCCGCAGGACATCCAGTGCTAATTGGGCATTCCAGAAAACGATTCCTCGGAAAAATCATCGGTCGCCCGGTCGAAGAAAGACTCGCTGGAACGATCGGTGTTTCAATCGCTCTGGCACAACAAAACACAGACGTTCTTCGCGTCCACGACGTTGCTGCGGTAAAAGATGCACTCACCGCCTGGGACCATCTTCGTAGCGAACTCGCTGAATAAATTGATCCAAATCTGCTGCAATTACGTTATGATTCGTAGTTGAATCAAAAGCCTCAAGAAAGGACCGCTGATGCAATTTGCACGCTTGTTTGGAATTGCTCCGCTGGGAATCGGCCTGACTTTGCTCACATTTCTGTGGTGGCCGAGTTCCTCAATTCATGCTCCACCACTTGTTTTCAAAATGTTCGGCAGCTTCATGTCTATTCCGTTTATTCTGATCGGAGGAGGAATTCTGTTCGGAAACCTTTCTCCGAAAAACCGCTTAAAATCACTGGCTGCTGAACTCAAAGAACTTCAAGAGGAACTGGAGATTGACTCAGAAGATTCACCGCGACCAACCGCGAGCGGATACCAATGCTCAAGCTGTGGAGCAACTCTCGACCAGACTGCCGATGTCTCGCCGCACGGAGATGTCAAATGCGAACACTGCGGGAAATGGTTCAACATTCACCAAAGCTGATGATGCCAACAATGACCAATGAACTTTGGAGAATGGTTCTTTCTAGGTTGCCGCTGCAACTTCATCCGGACGTGCAAGCAGCGCGAAGACAAATCCACCCAGGCAGAAGATCCAGAAGAAGAGTCCGACAATATCGCCTGAGAAGAAAAAGAACCCGACCAAGCCAACTACAATCGCAACCTTCGCCAGCAGCTTGATGAAACTTCGTGTGGAATCAACCGACCGGAATGACCGCAGGACTCGAAGTCCAATCATCAAACTCACGATGCACCAGCCGATCCCCCAGAGGAGTTGATTCGACCGGGCAGGCTGGATGCTGAGCGTCAGTTGCGGGTTCCCACCGACTTTTGAGAACGACAACGTCGTCGCATTCTTCGGCAAGTCCATCGCAATCGAAAGCCCACCTGCTGAGGTCCACGGTTTTGCTGAGGCAATGACTCTCATCTCATCGACAATGGCATCGTCGAGATAAAGCTCTTCATCGCGTGGTGCTTGATTTCCTGCCATGCCGCCTTGTTGCCCACCGCCTCCGAGCATTCTTCCGGACTGACGAGTTTGTTGCAATTGCTGACCGAAATTTTCCCTCTGCATTTGCCAGGCATTTTGGTGAGCAATCCCGTCAATGTTCAATTCTACACCATTGGCGAAACTTCCGCTCTCGGTAGTGCTTGTATCAAAGTTATTCACCAATCCCTGTCCGGCGATTTGTGACTTGAGTTTCGATCTAGTCGCCGCTGATTTCCCTTTGGCTTTCGCTTCTGATTTCTTCGCGAGATCAGTCGGAGCGGTTTGAATAAAGTTGAAGTTGAGTGCGTTTCCGTGTGAGTTAACATCAACGCCAGGGATGCCATTCCCACTATTCCCTCTGATGATCCCACCATTCGAGAGTTCAATATATGCACGCCCCTGTTGAGGGACAGCATCGTCCGACAACGTCACCTCCGGGATTACTTCTTCGGCCGCTTTTTCTGCTTGCCTTTGCAAAATCTTATTGTCTTCAATCAGCAACTCTCGCAACTCAATTTCTTTCCCACCCGATACGGTATTCGCAGCATAATTGTCGTTATGGAAGCTCAGAGATTTTCCAAGTTGTTTCAAGTTGTTTTTCGCTTGTGAGCGTCTGGACATGCTAGCACTTTTATCGGCGACGATGCGTGTCATTTCAGAAAGGTCGGTTTGCAATCGTTTTAAGGTTTGCTGCTCAACAGCCAACCAGGAATTTTCAGAATGGGGAGTCAAATTTGTTGCAGCGACACCGCTGACGATTTTCGCGTCAACTTCTTCTGGCAGATGAACTGTCCATAACGTTTGCGTGACAGGCAGGCCGAATTCTTCGGACTCATTTTGAGTGAGAATTTCCGGGGATGGAAGTGAAAGTTGCGTCCCTCGTAGTGAAAACTCCTCTGCCAGGGAACAATCAAACCGTCCAGCGAGCAGCAGTTTGACATCAAACGATAAATCGACTGCACTCGTTTGCGGCAGGGCGATCAGGTGCGTGGTATGCTCATTGATTTGCGAAACGACCGTTCGTGCCGCTTTGCCTCGAACAAAGACAGACAAAATACGCGACTCCGCAGGCAGTCGCAGGGCGAGGAATTGTCGACCACGGTTGCGAATTCCGTACGTTGCCAGCGTTCGCCAGCTTCCATCGGTTTCGAGAACAGTTTCCAGATGTGCCGACAGCACCACCGCTTTCGCAACGGCAAGTTTTTCCATTCGCTGGATCGACCAGCTTGGACGCTTCTCCGCCCGGACGCGGGTCATTTCCATCGCCTGTTGAACCAGTTCCTGATTCACGACGAGCGGCAACCGATCAACGGAAACAGACTCGAACTGTTCCAGATCGACAGGCACAAGTTGGTTCGGTGAAAGGTTGACCAAAATCGCATACTGCTGCTGAACCTGAAGCGACGAGTATTCTCCGTTCTCACTCCGCGTTTCAAACTCCACATGCGGTGTCTGAATCGTTTGATCAGTCGGAGCCGGAATTGTTGCAGCGATGGAGAGGAGGTATTGCTCGCGGACCGGATCGACGAGCGAAACCGTCCAACGCTTGCGGTTGTTGCCAGCATCTTCACTTTGAATCTGCCGAACCGTCGGACCGGTGATGTCGATGTTGCTCAACCACGCTGGCAGAGTGAAGACAAATTGATCAGTCGCTGCTTGCGAAATGTTCCACCGCAGCGTCAGCCCATAATCAATCGTCGCATCACTCACCGCAATTAGAGTCACCGCATCGCCGGTCAGCTTTGGAGTCGCTGTCTGTACATTCAGAACGACATTCTCTGGGGTGTCTTCGTCGGAGCGGAACGCAAACTGAACCGGTCGTTTGTCGAGCTTCCGATAATTCGAGGAAACCTGATCTGGTCGTAACGATTTCCAGTCACCGGTTTCAGAAACCGATGCCTGATACGCAGCATCCAGCCAGATCCCCAGCGTTGCCGATTGTCCATTCGCTTCAACCGGTCGTGGGAGATTGATTTCGACATTCGTATCGCCCGGCTGTTTCGCAATATGACCTTCCAGACCAGCTTCGATTCTTCCCAAGCGAGGTGTCGAGAATTCAATCGTCAGCACCTGACCGTTCTCTCCCTTGTGTACATACCAGTCGGCGGCTTCCGCACAGACCACGCCAATCGGCAGGTAACCTTCCGGGATTTCCACATCAACGCGGCGACGGGGTGAACCGGTCAGTTGCCAGACAATTCGAGTGGCGATCAATTGCTTGCGGCGGGCGACGTGCACGCCATGTTCGACTTCCATTTTCGCGAGTGCTTCACGACGCTGAACCGAGACATTCAACTCCAAAGGTCGCGACGACGACCGATATGCGTAAAGCGGTTTCTGCTTTGGACCTTGAGGAGAAACAACCGGCTTGTAGCCGGAGAGATTGATTTGACTCAGCCCGGCAGTCGAGGTGACACGCAACCGCAGGTGTGCTGCCGCGTAGACTGCGAGTTGAACGGTTTCTCGCGAGACATCTTTTGGAGCAATCGTCGGGATCGCGAGCGTTGCTGCGTCGCTGCCGATTTCAATCGGGCGGAACAGGTTGACGTGAAATTCGGTCTGGTCGGTCACTTCTCTGCGGAAGAAGACTTTGAGTTCTTTTCCGTTTTCGACATCTTTCACTTCCCAACCACCGACGTCATTGCCTGCGATTTCGCGGACGGAAAGATTCTCCGGAACAGAGTACGATAAGTCGTGCAATCCACCTTGTCGCACACGTGCCTGAAATGCATGGCTGAGACTCAAGCCAGTATCGTCAATGTTGGCGGCAATCGCAGTTTCGACTTGAACAATCTGGTTCTGTCCACCTTGCTGTGCCTGGGGGTACCACGCGAGTGTCATCTTTCCACCGCGATCGACCGGGATCGCGATGAAAGTTTTCTCGCCTTCGATCACTTTGCGATATATTTTCTCGATGCCATTCACGCGGACGCGGAGTTCGTTTTCTGATTTAGGCAATTCAAAAGTGAAGACTCCGGAAGCGACCGGCAATCGCTGCACGCTAAACTCACCAACTTCGCCGTTCACATTCGCTCGAAGCGTCAACAACGCATCGACAATATGAAAGCCTCTCCCCTTGAGAATGACCTTCGTCTGGTTCGTTGCACCTGGTTGCGTTGTTGCAGTTTCCCCATTGACCAGGGCATTCGAAATCGCACTGCCGGTAATTGGTAGGACGACACCGACTTGCTTGTCGGTCATCACGGAAACGACCCAGCGTGCTTGAATCGCAACGTGTTGCTCTTTGCCGACCTGATTCAAAGTCGCAACGTAGTTCGCTTCGGAAATTGTAGCGGTGATCGGACCATCGACGGCGGGAATGTCTTCTGGATGAGACGCTTCCCAGAGTTGTCGGTAGATATTGTGCGGCACCCAAACTCGGTCGGCGGCATCGATTTCGGCAAGTGATTCATACGGCACGACGACGAATGGATCACGCTTCACAACAACCGGTGGTGCGACTTTTGCTTTTGGCTTGGCAACTGGTTTCTCAGCAGCGCTTAAAGTCGAACAGGACAGCAGAGCCATCGAGCCGATGATCAGTAGTAAACTTGCCGGACAGGTTTTCTTCGAGATCCAGCCGCAACAACATTTACAGCACGTCGAACACCAACGCAGCGACCACAGTGCCAAACTTGCCACGCCGCCGAACAGCACACCTTCAAGGAGCATCTGCAATAACGCTGGCACAACCCAGGCAATGGAAATTGGCAACAGAATCGTCAGGCCAACCCAGAAAATTTTCATGCCGATGTTCGCAGCACGCAGCCACCAGCCGAGCAGGGCGATTCCCAAAGCAATCGACCAGACTAGAATCAGACCGGTCGTGCGGTTCGCGAAACGGACGCGGAGATTGATTTCCTCGGAGTTGAGTCCGTTCCCCTGGTAGTGAAAACTCTGCGATCGAGTCCCTTCCGGAATCTGCAAATCAAAAGTCATCGAAAGCAACCCGCCAGTCGACATCCGCCCGAAGCGGCTGCGCCGACCATTTGAAACACCTTCGCTCTGAGTTCCCCAAAATCCGGAAATCCTCTCCGGTGAAGGCATTTCCATTTGCGACTCACCCAATCCTCCTTGTTGACCGCGTCTTCCTCGGCCCTCTTTCTCTGTAAGTCGAATGCGGGCGGATTCTTCATCAAGCCTTTCTAGAAGCCTCTTGTTATTAACGATTTGTCCCGCAGCTTCTGATTGCGGTTGAGCGTTGGGAACAAATCCACCAGATGTCGGATCTGATGAACCGAAAGGTGGAATAGCGCCTCTGCGAAAGTCAGCCTCAAGTGATGATGCTTTTGCCAGCCCGGATTGTTCCCCTCGTATACGGCGGTCTTGGGCTCCTGGGAATGGGTTCCCTGATTGATTTGTATTCAGTTGGGGAACCTGGGGTGGTTTGTTCTCTGCCGTTAAATTTTCTGAAAATGGATCGTTTTGAGAGAGTCCAGCGATCGTCCCTTTGGGCCAGTTCTTTCGGTCTTTGATGTTGAGAGTGTTTGTACTTGAAAAGAGTGGAATGGTAGCGCCCGACTGTTCTCCACCGGCACTCCCGGGAACTTGTGGTTGCGGGGCTGATCCGACGATGCTTTCACTGGAAATAATATCTTGCGACATCTCGGCGAAATCTTCCTGTGGTGCTTCGAAATCCATCGCCATATCGGCGTCGTGGAATTGCACATTATCATCCATGTAACGAGCACTCGGTGAGGATGTAGGCTCTGCTGTGGATGCCATATTTGAACCACTTCTTCTCGCTGATTCTCGAGCCTGTTGCACTCCTGGCAGCATCACCCAGAGTAAAAATACCGAGAAGAACCCGAAGACCAAGAGGATCATTCCAATAGAATTGCCAGACATTGTCAGTGAATAAGCGCCACGCATGCGCACGATCCACCAGATCACAAACAGAACTGCGACGGCAAACAGAACAGAGAGGCCGCGGCTGAAGGCTCGGCGTTGGCTGGGCAACTTAAACAGGTCGACCAATTCGGAAAAGATGTTGCTTTCAAACAGTCGACCGACTGGTTCGAAGAGGCCATTGCTGGCGATGAGGAGTGTTTCTTCTGGCAGGTAGAGTTCCCAGTCCTGCGTTAGCATTTCGACCGGTTGCTGAATTCCCTGACCGTTGATGACGCTCAGCGAAGGAGGGGCCGTTTGGAATTCGCCCATCGAATCCATCGCCGGTGCCAGCGTGGAGTAGGCGAGTTGCAATGTATGTTGTCCTTGTCCGAGACCGGCAAGCGGGACTTGGATGCCAGCGGTAGACTTGCGAATTTCGACTGGTGAGTTGTCAATCAATGTCGACCAGAGCGTCGCTTCGTTCGGCAATTTTACCAGGAGTGACTGTGCACCAATCGCAGTGAAGACAACATTCGCTTGATGTTGAAATTCGCCGGTTTTGCTGATCACACTGGTTAGATTTGCAGAGTGTCCGATGACTGTCGGAACTGCGGAGCGGTCAAATTCCGTCGTCGAGACCGACAGCCTCCAACCAGGATGAATGTAACGATACCCGGCGACGACACGTTCTTTCGGTCGGTAGAGTGCCTTCGGGAAATCGACCGGATCAACCACGACGAGGGATTTCCCTTGTGCGTCTTCCGCTTCGAGTTGCACGTGTTCTTCCGGCGAACCTTCGACGGCAAGATGCCCGCTGACGATGGGTGAATCAGGGAATTTCAGCCGAACCGGAACGA
>JAJDEL010000335.1 GCA_029259835.1 Planctomicrobium sp.
CCAGTGCGTCGGATGCCGGTGGCGATGACAAGACGATTCGGCAGAAGCTGGTCGAGTCGGGCCATGTCGATGTGATGGTCGCCATCGGCACCAACTTTTTCTACACCCGAACACTGCCGTGTATGCTCTGGTTCTTCGACAAGGGGAAACCGAAGGAGCGGCTCGACCGCGTGCTGATGATCGATGCTCGCAGCATTCACCGCAAGGTGACGCGAAACATCAATGACTTCTCACCCGAGCAATTGCAGAACATTGCATCGATTGTCTGGCTACATCGAGGTGAAACGGACCGGTATCTGGCGTTGATTCACGACTATTTGACGCAAGCCAACGAATCGGCGGTTGCACTCAAGGAACCGCTCGCCCGGTTTGTGGAATCGATGGGCGATTTCGTGCAGCACATGGAGACGTTCGGCAAGTCTCTGAGCGAGCGGAACGGAGAGGATGAAGAAGCAGTCAGCGACTTTCGGAATGGACTTTCGGAACTGGCCGAATCATGGAAGTTGCTCCAATACGAGCACACCGCGACGACCAAAGCGATCGACACGCACGCCAAGTGGTTTGGTTCTGCCAAGCTCGAAACAAACAAACAGCAGCACGCCGCCCATGACCGATTCGAGCCGGTTTCGACTCAAGTCCGTTCGCTCCGCAAGCTGGCTGATCGCGTCATCAAAGCGGCATCCACTTGTCATGACGTGGCAACCAAGAAGCTCGCCTCAACGAAATCAGATGCGTGGAAGACGATCGATCTCCGCAACTTGCACAAGGACTTGATCCGCACGCCGAAAGACGGCGACGAGGAGAACCTTCGCGTCATGCTGTTGGACTTGTTCAAGCAACCACCTTATTTCCAGCGTCAGACTCACTCGATGCAAAGCAAGTTTCCGGAAGGCAAGTACACCGATGTCGAGGGACTCTGCAAATCGGTCGATCGGGCAGCCATCGAGGGAAACGACTGGTCGCTCACTCCCAGTCGGTACGTTGGGATTGCTGCAATCGAGAATGAAGATGATTTCGACTTTGAGTCACGCATTGAAGAAATCCAGCAGGAACTTCAGATTCTTAATGAAGAGGCAGTTGGACTTGCAAGCGGAATAGACGAATCACTGACGGACTTAATCGCATAATGAACGAGGCGACTATCACGAACGGCTGGAACTCTTGCGAACTGGGTGACGTTATTACCCTGCAAAGGGGACATGATCTGCCTCAAAGACGTCGCCGAGAGGGTTCTATTCCCATTGTCTCATCATCCGGTACGACAGGATTTCACAACGAATTCAAGGCGAAAGGGCCGGGCGTAGTAACTGGTCGCTACGGCACACTAGGCGAAGTCTTTTTCGTTGCCGATGACTATTGGCCGCTTAACACGACGCTTTATGTCAGAGATTTCAAGGGCAACGATCCTCAATTCGTTGCCTACTTTTTGAGAACGATGAATTTGGAAAGATACAATGGAGCCGGAGCCGTCCCCGGACTCAACCGCAATCACCTCCACAAACTGCCGATACACTTTCCCACAGATACCGACATTCAAATTCGGATTGCCGTGCAGCTTTCGCGTTTCGACGACTTGATCGAGAACAACCGTCGTCGGATTGGGTTGTTGGAGGAAGCGGCCCAGCAACTCTACAAGGAGTGGTTCGTCCGCCTCCGCTTCCCCGGCCACGAAATCAACAAAATCATCAACGGCGTACCAGAAGGGTGGCGATCGGTATCGCTTGGCGACATCACAACAAAGATTGGAAGTGGGGCAACTCCGCGTGGAGGAAAAGCGGCTTACCAAGAGTCTGGAATAACGCTGATTCGTAGTTTGAATGTCTACGACGATCATTTCGATGACGACGGCCTAGCGTTCATCAATGACGATCAAGCTGCACGCCTTGCCAACGTCGTCGTCGAGTCCAACGACATCCTTCTGAACATTACAGGGGCGTCGGTAGCCCGCTGTTGCATGGCTCCCAAGCGACTTTTGCCCGCGAGAGTTAACCAGCACGTGATGATCATTCGAATTGATCCAATACTTGCCGATCCACACTATGTCTTGCGAGCAATCAACAGCTACGAGCGAAAGCAAACGCTGCTCAACTACGCCGGTGCCGGGGCTACGCGAGAAGCGCTGACGAAGGATACTGTCACAAACTTCACAATCACTCTGCCCGACGAATCACTCCTGAAGCAGTTCGCCGGTATTGTAGGCAACATCACCAGACAATCAGCACTTTTGTCCCACCAAAACATAAAGCTCACCGAAGCCCGTGATTTACTGCTTCCACGACTGGTGAGCGGAGAAATTGAGGTATAGGAATTTGAAACTGCAAGTCATTCCCGATTATCACAAAATGTTGCCCTCCCCACGGCGAAGGTCTATGGGGCGAGGAATAGTGTTGCGCGCTGCGGAGGAGAGACGATGACCGTAGCGATAGGAACCGAGAGCTATGCCGTCGATACTGGCCAATTGGTTGCCCGTGGCATCACGATGACAGAAGCAGAGCACAGTGAAACGCTCGACACTTCTGTACGGTCGATTATTGAAGACGAAGAAGGAAAGAGACGTGCCCGAGAAGCGACGGCGTCTTTGTCGCTGACCGATTTCGAGAGGCAAAATCTGGATGCGATACTTGATCCAAACGGAACACTCGAAGACTGGCGAGTTGGTGAAGCATATGGTGAAGACTATTTGACCGAACACAAAGGATGTTTCTTTCCGTGGCCGGACAAATGGGACGAGCGTAAATCTGGCTCCAGTCTGCCCGGTGCTGATTTGGCTGGAATGCAAGAGACGAATGACAAGGAAACGCCCTTCCGGTTTGCCTTTGGTGAGATCAAAACATCATACGAGGAGGTGTATCCACCCGGAACGATGTATGGCCGTACTGGGCTGAAGCAACAAATGGAGGACTTACGGGACAGCAACCCGATTCGCGATGATCTGTTTCGCTACCTGATGATGCGTGTCCAGAACACGCCGTGGAAGGCTCAATGGGAATCGGCTGCCAAACGCTATCTGGCAGATCGGAACGACGTCGCCATCATCGGCGTTCTGATACGTGATGTCTCGCCGGACAAGCGAGACCTACAATCTCGGTCCACTGGCCTCGCGAGTGGGCATCCGCCGAAGATGCACATCGAGTTGCTGGCGATCTATCTCCCAAGCGGTTCAATCAAAGGACTGGCCGCGTTTTTCACCACTACCAACGGAGGAGGGTAACCATGCTGGTCACCGAAGAAACCCTCCAAGCCGTTGACAGTCACTGGGCCGTACTGGCCGTTGGTGAGGCGGAGAGGAAGCGGGGTCTCACCGTTGCCAAGGCACGACTCGTGCGAATGGCGACGGGCCGCCAAATGGAGTTGGCATTCAAAGAAAAAGCAACGGACGAAGACCTGCTTGAGCGTCTCGCGATGGCATACGAGGTCGTTGCCGCGGAAGGGCTGGATGCCCTACTGCATCCCGGAACGAGTCCGGAGAATGAGTCTCTTCAACAGCAAGCACAAGCCGGAGGTTGGCGTGCCTTTGAGATAAGACGACACCTTGCTATTTCAGATTGCACGGAAGAACGCATTTTTCATGTCTTGCACCTTGCTGCGTTGGCCTACTGCGGTGATCGCTGGTCTGATTTCCGGCGTTGGCTCAAAGAAAATGAAGAAGCGGCTCAGGCACCTTCGGTCGCCGATGTCTCATGGGACCGGCGCGTTCTGTATCGATTGTTCGATTGTTGGATCAGGTTGTTTCGGAAGGACAGTTGGGACGACTTGGATCGTATCCATGAGATT
>JAJDEL010000336.1 GCA_029259835.1 Planctomicrobium sp.
GTCACATCCACTCTACCGGGTTCTTTTATCAACCAGCGCTCCGTTTTTTGACCGTCGAGCGCCACGCTTTCTCACTGACGTCTACAAACACTGACTCGGATTGGTAGTGTCGTTACGATGCCCTGTTTTTTTGATTGCCTGATTGGCAATTCGTTCTGAAAAAACCAATTCCCTTATCCACTCATTCTGTGCAACAAAACATCCCTGTTGAGACTTTCTTCCGTGTTCAACTTTTCCGTTTGGGCAAGTTTAACGGGCGCAGGATACGTGTACACGAGAACACCACTATGAGTGGGCAGAATTTCACAGAAACTGGCAAAGAAGGTCTCTACTGAAAAATTAACAAGTGCTACCATGAAAGAATGGTCGCAACAATTCGGTCTTCCGTAAACAATTTACAAATCCATAAACCATTTCATAATCAGTGTTTGCTACGCACTGCTTGAGGATTTTTGAGTACCTCTGCACTTATCTATAGAGAGGGCAACCAATTCTTTAAAAGGAGAGAACGATGTCTGATCCCATCATCATTACTTACACTAATTTGCTTCACAAATACCATGACACAAATGCAAAGGAGGTCAAGAAGTTCGTCGAGCAGCACAAAAAAGACGAAGTATTTGTACGACGCGCAAAGGCACTAAATGAACTTTTCGCTTTAAAAAAAGACTTAGTAGATCTTTGATTACTTAAAGAACCGTCCGATCTGATCGACCGCTTCTTCGTAGATTTTTTGTGCCTCGTCTTCGGTGCAATTTGTGGATACGGCGATCAGATAAAATTGGTCTTCGTCAAAAAAGTACCGAGTAAACACGGTCTTATGGGGCTCCTCAAGTCGTTCCACGAAATTGAGGAGCTCCTCTTTCCGCTCTGCGGAAGCGGATGGGGAGTCGATCACCATATCGGATTCAGGAACCGATGAGAGGTCTTGCCGTTTCTTTCGAATTCGGAAAGC
This sequence comes from Planctomicrobium sp., assembly GCA_029259835.1. GTDB lineage: Bacteria > Planctomycetota > Planctomycetia > Planctomycetales > Planctomycetaceae > Thalassoglobus. Next base: position 956 of record JAJDEL010000336.1, read on the forward strand.
CCGCATTCCTGCGTTGTAAACCATCTGACGGATGTATGCCCTAAAGCTGCCAACTGTTGGAAACCTTTTCTTGCTTATGAAGTTGCGGTTTGCATTGAGTGTTGTATTGAACCACTGGAAGGTCGTGGCTACTGAATCAGCCAAGTCTAGAGTCGGGTGTGCTTCGCCGACCTTACGTGCCTCACTGACAACAAGATTTCCGAACTCTTCACTGTGGATGTATTCCCGTCCATTTTTGGGAGGCCATTGAGGTTCATTCATTCCTCGTCTCCCGTTTCCTCCTCTTCTGCTTCTACATCTCCCTCCACGATATCATCGAGACTCTCATCAAGAACAGAGCCTAATTCATCTGTCGTCTTCTTGGTTGAGGTTGGGGGTGCAAGGATCGCCAATATCGTCGTGGCTCGTTTTCCTGCGTCCTGTATTTTACTCTGAAGGGCGTCACTCAATTGAACAACTTTAGAAACGGATTCAAAGGTATAAGACTCAACCAAGACGGGTTTATGAAAACACCCGCAGACGATTCCAAGGCCGACCCCAATTAAGAACCAAGGGAACGCTTCAGAAAACGTGTCAGAGAGAGCTGCTCCTCCAGCACTCCCTACCAAAAAAACGACCATTGCAAACATAAGCTTTTGCATGCTTGCAATACCTTCCCAATTTAAGATGGCAGGCTTTACGAGATACCCAGTAAACAGAAAACCAATTCCTGAACCAAAAATGACACCAGCAATTGACCACACGATTTCTGGATCCATTGTTCTCTCCCCGTATGTGAGTGTGATTCAGAGACACAAACTGTTCTTAGACATGGCCTGTATTCATTGCGAGTTTAAGAACACCGCACTTCAAAGACAGAATTCTGGCCCTGAAGAAGCTTCCAATATAGAGAGAAGTAAAGACCGAAGTCAATTATCAACGGTAATTTCAGGGGCGTCTGTGTCTGATTAGCTTCCCAATTTGAGTCGAACGGAAGCTCGCGGAATAGATCGAGATGACGAACCCTTGAAGCATGCTGAAGAGGCGAGGAATGCTTTGCAAGTGATGGGGTTGAGTAATGTGCGGTGAACCAGAGGCTTTTTCTCCTAGTGTACTTGTCAATTCTTGAATTCTGATGCAGAATAAAACATTGTTTGGCGTTATTGTGATGCCTCTTTGTAAATTCTCCGCTCTTTCCGACACTGTGTCGTCCAGAGAACCGTTGATCGGGCGTCCTTGCCCGATCTACGTTTGCGGCTGGACGCCGCCTTTTAGTGGATCTGTGCGGTGTATCGCCGCATGATTTTCCTACATAAGTCGTGGCGACTTTCTGAGTTCGGCGGCGACCCTCGTCGCCGACCAACAGTGGATGGGCGCAGTGCCCGGCGCTGTCGTTGTGGATGGCGTGCTGCCTGGCAATAAGCCGGGTCGCCGCAGAATGGTGACACCTGATCCTCGTCTGTTACAATGCACCTTTGTTGATAACAACCATTCCAGGGATGCGCGGCGACGCCCATCCGCAAACGTTGGCAGACACAGATCAATCATGCCCGCCGTTCCCACTGGATCGTTTCGCCTCGCTGAGCAAATTGGTGGTTGGGCCGTCTTCGCTGACATCACGCTATCTGCCGTGTCTCGCGTGGACGGGCAACCGTTTGTCACGCTCGATGATGGCGTCCACGATGATTCCTCGGGACACGACTTGGCCGCAATCGGTTTCGGCACCGCGTACGCGCTCGGATTTGTTCGCGACTCCAACACTCTTGGCATCATCGTCCATCGGCTGCACATGAACCCCGTGGACACTACACCCATGGCCTTGGCATACGCAGCGTGCCATGCCGTTTTAAACTGCCTCGACTTGGCACCTTCAACCATTCCGTACTTTGACCGCGACACTCGATCGTTTGTATTCCCCGGTCGCGGTACCATTGATTGACAGTTGCTCGTAGTGCAGTGTCTGCCAAAATGGTTTTTACGCATGGTCGCTTCGCGATCACCTTCCAAGTTTCGCGACGCGGGCCTTTGTTGGTAAACTGTCTGGCAACTCAGAGTCAACCGCTTCGTTCATGGCGGTGACGTAAAAACTTTCCATTATGCGACATACTGTAATGGCAATTCCGAAGCTTATTCCAATCGCACGCGAAGAGGGCTATCACACCGACCAGGTTGGCAATTGCGATGATGGCCCATACGTTGGGTTCGAGATGTTCATTAGTCGCCCAATTGCTGTCCTGCACATCTTTGACCTCAAGGGGCAATACGTTCGAACTGACTCATGGGACAACAATAACGGAGATGACGCGCGTTCTGCATTGGCGGACGCAATTGCAGCCCTTCCGAATGCGAAACCCGGTGATGTACGAGTTGCTCCCTTTTCTGAGAAGTTACTCGGACTAACGTTTGGTCTGATTCCTGATGACAATGATCATGTTGAATACGTCCCATACGGCCTTGGGTTTAACCCGCCGTGGAATGGCCTTTACGACACATAGTTCGCCGGTCGCCCAACATGGTTTTTACGCTAATCGCTTCGCGATCACGTTCGCTGCTTGTTCAAGCCTCGCAACGAATGCAACGCCGTCGAGAAAGCAAAGTCCAGACCGTCACATTTGATCCGGAAATTCAACACGTGCAGTCACAGACAGGCGGATGATGATTCCGACTCACGACAAGCATGACTGACACCAACAAATCTAAGCGTAGAACGAAATTTCCGAGAACAATTCGTTTACGTCGTTGTGTTTTATTTGTTAGCCTCATGGTTGTTTTGGGCTGATTGTCGGCCTGGTTATCCGAAACGTTATGCCCCTCAATCCAACGCCATGGCAAAGTTCAGCAAAGAAGAACGAAAGGCACGAGTAAAACAGCGGGTAGCCGCTGAACGAACTGATCTCGTCGCGTCGATGCCGCTCTCGCCAGAACAGTTGAATACGCTTCTCGATTACCTCGACGCAAACCTCAAGTCTTGCGACCACACAACCAAGCTCACTGACATCTTTCTGCATGTCGAGAAACTCAATAGAAATCACGTGCTGCCGTGGCTTGCCGATCGCGGCGGCTACTGTGATTGCGAGGTGCTCTACAATCTAGAAGACCTCGCTGAATCCTTCCGCAAACAACTAACTCCGCCGAAAACACAACCGAAAACAAAGCGAACTGCTCGCGATCTGACCACACTCACGGGATGGGATTTTGCTGGCTTACCGAAACCATGGCGCATCGCCAACCTCTACGAGACCAATGAACCTCTCAAGCTTCAAATGGGGAAAAAGGGCGGCTGTACGATCACTGTCGTCGAATCGCCATTGGCTCTGGGCGACCAGATGTCTGATGATTACTGGTCCGCACTGTGGTACGCTCGTACTGAATTGCCAAACAAATCACCAATTCAGGTGACACATACCGCACTTGAACTGCCCGACGATTTACAATCGACGCTCGTACAATCATCCGGCTGGATTCCAGTTTATTGCTGGGTCGTTCCCAACAATCAGCAATGGCACGTTGAAATCCGTACCGAACTGAATCGACAAAATGGTGATCTTCCAGAGGTCGCTAAATTGATCACGCATTTGGCAACGAACGAGGCATAACGTTAGGGATCCTATGTGGCTCACTTTATGGTCGATCAGAAGAACTCTGGGTAACATCAGATAGGAGAACCTATCTCTACAACAGAGGGCAGGACAGTGAAAAACTGATTGATCGTGGATGTAGAGACGACTGGCATCGATCACCACAGTTGAGGATTCAACGGTCACAATAAACAATCAAAACGAGTTGGATGACCAAGGAGTTTGAAGTGTTCAAAGTTGGAACTGTTGGAAGAGTTATCGCGATCTTCAGCCTTTTGCTTGCGTTGACAGCATCTTTCTTCCAACGAGAATAAGTGAGGCTCTCCGTGACGGTAGGCAACTCAGGTGCATTTTATTGTTAGTTGACATTGTGAGGGCCTGGGCAATTGTGCGCTGTTGGTTTGGTGCGACAGACTTGTACATGAATGTCCATTTTCCACATTACTGAGCGGTCAAAAGTTGCGAACTTGCTCTGTTGAAAAGTTCTCTGGGAGTTTGATTGAGGATGCGCTACAAGGCTTTTATGAGCAAGTCATCAAAGACGAATGTGTTGCTGGAAGTTGCTTCGTTGTCGATACGGACGGCGCGGAAATACCTTGGGGAGTATTCACATCGTAATAGTCCCAAGAAATTCACGCAGGCTCAA
>JAJDEL010000337.1 GCA_029259835.1 Planctomicrobium sp.
CGGCGGGCGGTGTTGGTATCTGTTGACGAGTTTCAGTGCGTACTCATCACCTGCTTTTCCAGCTTCAATCATCGATTGAAAAACATCTGATTGGGTACAAGCGTTCGTGAACGCCTCCTCATGATTCAGATTGAGGATCAATTTGAACTGACGCGACCGGATCGATCGGATTGGGTAAGACTTGTTTCCGTTGATGATTCCGTTCGTGGTCATCAATCCGTAAACATAATCTTTGTGATGATCTGTATCACCGAACATGACTGGCAACAGGCTTTTGCCATCGAGTTCCTTGGCGAGTTTTCCACGGGCAGCGGCAACGAAAGTTGGCGTCACATCGCTGTATTCGACCATCGCATTGTTGACGGCACCGGGTTTCACTTTTCCAGGCCAGCGAACAATCATGGCAGACTGTAAACCGTTGTCGTAGCACGTCCATTTAGCAAACGGAAATCCGCTCCCTTGTTCAGAGACGACCATCACGAGTGTGTTGTTGTCGAGTTTGTGCTTTGCGAGAAGAGAAAGAATCTCTCCGACTTGCCCATCAAAATAGGTGATCTCTGCAAGGTAATCACTAAAGTTTTTTCGCACGACGGAGGTGTCCGCGAAATAGGGAGGAAGAGTCACTTCATCTGGAGGGTATGCGGAGGCATCTCCTTTGTTCCACGGCGAATGGGGTTCGTTCGAGCAGGCAAACAGACAGAACGGTTTTTTCGTTTCAGCACATTCAGAGAAGAGTTTCTCGACAGCTTGCATGTCCGGGTTTTTCTTCCCGCTGTATTCGAATTGAAACAGATCTCGCGGACCGATATGCGTTTTTCCAGAAAGAGCAACCCGATAGCCGAGCGGTGGCAAGTAGTGCGTGATGTTCTTGACGTGTCGGTACGTTTGTGTGTGGTTCGGATGTGCTCCGGTTTTGACAGGATACTGACCTGTGTAGATGTTGTGTCGAGTCGGTGAACACATCGGTGCTGTCTGAAAGCAATGAGTGAAGCGCATCCCTTCTGTCGCGAGGTGATCAATGTTCGGTGTGCGCGCCTGACCGCCGTAACAACCGATATCACGAAACGTACAATCATCCGCAATAATGAAAACAATGTTCGGTCGCTCTGCTGCTTGCGCTGAAGAGATCAATGCAGCGGAAAAAAGGAGTAGAATCCCCAAGCGTTGATTGATAATCATCCTTATTTTCACGTAGCGACTCCTCATGAATGTGCAAAAAGGAAATGAAGTAAGCGCCCCGGACTTGTTGAAGGTCCGGACACTTCGGTTTCACTTTTTATTTATTCAATCGTCTCACCACATCCATGATCGTCTCTTCAACTTTCGGAGACCAGACCGTCGGCTGACCGTAATAGACCATGGAACTGGCTCCTTCGTAGCCACCTTCGAGAAGGACACGCAGCGAAGGGATGTAGGCCATCACGTCATTTGAATATCCAGCGCACCAGACGTTGACATCTTCCATCTCTTTATTGCCGAGTTCACCTTTGATGCGAATTGCGTAGTCGATGACAACTTCACCACCCTGGAAGACCCAAGTCACATCATTGCCTAGGGTCCAAAGCTCGACCGGGTACGGATAGGTCTGACTCATCTCCTGACCGGCAGCTAAGTTGTCCAAGTGCATTTGAGCACGGGAGACGATGTAATGATTTGAAGACTTGGATTGTTCGACGAGTTCTTCTTTAGACGGAAGTTTCGCAAGCGCGAGGTCGACTTCTTCGTAACGGGTTTTTAAGTTGCCCTCGACTTTGTGCATTGAAGTTTTTGTTGCTTTGACGACAGCATTCGCCAATCGATGCCCATATCCTTTGGCGAGTTCGACTGTTCTTCTTGGAAGCGGATTTTGGTCCCCACCACAGCCAGCCCAGAACAATGCAACAGCGCCGGGGAATTCTTTTTCCAATTCAATCTGCGCAAAACCGCCGTAGTCGCCTGACCATTCCATTGAACTTAGAGTCGTACTGTGGCACGCATAGCCGAAGACCACGGCACTCACCTTGCCGGATTTTTTCATCAGTAATACGGGGACATCGTGATCACGTGGACCTTTCAGTTCACCGGCTTCGCGGAGTTTCGGAACATCGGCCTCTTTGTTGTTGCGGCGGTTCGTTGCGAATGTGGCGGTTCCGCTTCCCCAGGTGAATTCAGCAGTACCTAAATTTTCAAATGCAGCGTCGACAACTTCGACAATCTGGTCTTCAAGAAAGACTGCATATTGATCAACAAGTTTTTGATTGGCATCATCGAGTAATAGATAGTGCATCGGTTTCAATGTCGCTGCAACGACCGGACCGGTATGCGTGTGCGACGTGGACAGTGCAATTTGAGCACGCTTCAAATTGTGGTTTTTTTGAATCCGGTTGCAAACTTGCATCGAAGTCCCACGGTCGATTCCGATAAGATCAAGAGTGACCAACACCGCCTGATGCCCGCGGTCATCTTCCATGACGATCGCCTTTGCCCAAAGGTCGGTCAATTTGCTCACCGCATGTTTATTGTTGCGCGAGCCGTACCCCGACATCGGCATCCATTCATGCGGAGTGATATTTGCTTTGGCCACGCCCCCTTTCCAATCTGCAAAAGATGGTGAGTCGGCGAAAACAAAAGCTAAGGACAACAGGGTCAAGGTACGCAGAAGATGTTTCATGGAGGACCTGTTCGCAGGAGTGATGAGGAGAGGACGGTGGGATATTGTGATTAGAAGATACTCTATGTTCGACCATCCCACCATTCATTGAGTTGTTTTTCGAGTGAATCTCGTCGCCTTTTGTACTCAGCATTGTCAAATAAATTCTTCGTCTCCCTTGGATTTCGATTTAGATCAAACAACGCAGGACCTTTCAAATAAGATCCCCACGGTGGCTTTTCATTGTGTCGGTGAGGGATGATCAGTTTGAGTCCATCCTGCTTGATCCATCGGTAGGCAATGTCTTGTTCTGGGTGACCGAGAATGGTGGCATCACCGGGGTAAATTTCACCGAAGAGTGGTCGGTGAGGATCAAGCTTCTTTTCAGCGATTGCAGGTGAAAGCAAACTGAAACCAGGCAGGGGTCCCACAACCCCATTGACTCCGCAGGCATCATAGATTGTTGGAACAATATCGATACTGCTGACCGGTTCCGTAAATTCTTTCGGGGTGATCTTGCCATCCCACCGCAACAGAATCGGCGTTCGTAAGCCCGGCTCGAACGGGGCGCGTTTACTTTCTTTAGTGTGAGCAAATTCAACCGGGCGCCCCCGTTGCGGAGTCGTACTCGCTTCCCAGCCGTTGTCGATCACAAACACAAATAGTGTGTTGTTGGCGAGTCCGCGTGATTCAATCATCTTGATCAAGTCACCGACTGTTTCATCGAACTGAGAGATCGATGCGTAATACGGAACACGGTGTTTCGGAAGATTCGGTTGATCTTTGTAGAGGTCGTAGAATCTCTTCGGGGAATCATGCGGTTGATGTGGTAAGTAAGGTGCGTACCAGATGAAGAACGGTGCTTCATCAACATCGTCCAGAAAAATTTTGATCGGTTCCATCGTCTCACGACCGATCTTCAGCCCCCAATCTCCATTTCCGTGTGCCGCGAGTTCCCCACTGGCAAGCTTACGATTGCCACCAAATTCTTGACCGGGAACAGGTTCAAAAATCGTCATGCCATCGGTGAAGCCAGCGTTCCTGTAATGACCTTCCCAGAACTTACCGGTTTGCAGTGAACGATAATTTTTGGCGTCACGCAATGTTCTTGGAAGCGTATTGAGTTGGCGAATGAGCTTGAAACTTTGGTTGCGAGATTTTGTGTATTCATCTACCGAGGTCATTTTGTTGAACGCGGAATTCCCAGGTGGTGGGTGATTGTAATGAATACCGTGTTCATGGGGGTAAAGACCTGTGAGTAAGGTCGCCAGCGACGGGCTACACACACTTGTCGGAACTGAGCCATTTACAAATCTTGCCGACTTTGCAGCCAGTGCATCAATGTGCGGAGTCTGAACTTGTTCGTTACCCATAAAACCGAAGTCGGCGTAGTATTGATCGTCCGAGATGATCATCACCACGTTTGGTGGCGGCGCCGCGTTGCCTGTTTTGAGACTCAGGCAAATAACAATGAACAAGCAGTATCCGAAAACGTTTATGCGACGATCACTCATCTCACGGTCTTCCCATGTTCAAGGAATGGAATCGCGAGGTGCATTTCATCAGTGGAATCAGGACGATAGATCGGCTCTGGGGAATACTGTGTGACGTACGCTCGGCGCATTTTATCGGTCGTGTTCGAACTGCTGCAATGGAACGTGAGCGAACTAAAAACAACAAGGCTTCCGGCTGGCACAATGGCGGGAATCCCAGGTTCTTTTCCGAAGTAACCGACTTTGTCGCCGGTCTCTTCATCGCGAATGTGCTCGACCAAAGAACGTATGCCGACTTTTGAATACGGCAGCACAAACGCGGTTCCGTTTTCCTCCGACATATCATCAACGGCTGCCCAAACCGTCACGTACGGTCGGTGCGAGAAGCCGAGGTAGCCGGAGTCCTGATGCCAGGAGAATTTGATTCCCTGCTCGGCAGCTTTCACCACGTATTGATCGTAAAACAAAAACGCATCTTCGCCAATCGTCGCCCGGCAGACGTCCGCCATGAGTTCACCAAAAACGTACTCGGACAAATCCGGAACTTGGTCATACTTCTTGGCGATGTGATACCGCTTCCCGCGATGGCTGATGTGAATGTGATCGGTCTCGAGCCGATCCATCTCTTCGTGCATCAGTTCAATCAATCGGTCACACGAATCCCGTAGAATTTGCAAATGAGCATCGCTGATGGCATTCTCAATAATGAAATAGCCTTCATCCAGATACTGTTGCCGATGTGCTTCGGTAATGATTCCCACTGTTGTTCCACCTTCTGGATAATCAACGAACATTGATGTTTGGTACTCAGAGTAGACTGGTTCTGGCACGAGAGTTCAAGTTTAGAGAAAGAGAGCAGCCAGATCAGTCTACGAATTGCAGTTGTTCGCCCACCTCGGTATGAAGAGTTCAATCGAGAAACTGCAAAGCATGACGGATACGAACTCCAATCAAAAACTGACGATCACTGAAGATGTCGCCTGCACTTTGTGTGGGTGCGTTTGCGATGATCTTTGTGTTGGTGTTCGCGGAAACAAGATTCATTCGCTTGAAAACGCGTGTCAACTTGCAGAAGACTGGCTAGGGAAGCAGAACGAGCGGCCTGCATCATCTTGCAAAGTAGGAAGTAACGATTCCACACTTGAAGATGCGGTCGCTAAGTCGTTCGAGTTGATCGCGCAGTCGAAAAACCCGCTCATCTACGGACTCTCTTCCAGCAGTACTCCAGGGCAACGGGCGGCATTCCATCTGGCGGATCGAATAGGAGCGGTCATTGATACATCTGCATCGACTTGCCACGCTCCATCAATCATGGCAGTCCAACGTATTGGGGAAAGCACGTCGAGTTTGGGGGAAATTAGAAACCGCTCGGACCTTGTCATCTTCTGGGGATCGAATCCCGTCGAAAGCCACCCACGTCATTTGGAACGGTACTCAAACGACCCGAATGGAGAATTATTTCGCGAACAAGAACGTGATCGTTACTTGATTGTCGTCGACACTGTCCGCACAGAAACGGCGGAGTTGGCGGATCTCTTTATTCAAGTGGAGCCTGATAGCGACTTCGAAGTGCTGTGGGCTCTACGTTCCCTCGTGCAAGGGAAGCCTCCGGTCGGTGAAATCATCGGTGGCGTTTCAAGTGCTATCCTGACTGATCTAGCATCCAGAATGATGAACTGCCAACATGGAGCGATTTTCTTCGGACTTGGTTTAGCAAGCGGAACGCTCCCGCACTTGAGCGTCGAAGCTCTGCTGAGTTTGGCGACTGATTTGCATCAGCACACGCGATTTGTGGTTCGACGTATGCGTCGTTACGGAGATGTCGCTGGTGCCGATAGCGTCCTTTGTTGGCAAACCGGCTATCCGTTTAGCGTCAACTTAAATCGAGACTATCCGCGTTACAACCCCGGTGAGTATTCCGCCGGGGACATGCTCGCCCGGCACGAACCGGACTTCGCCATTTTAATCGGCAGCGACGGTCTTCAAAAACTTCCCACCGCCGCAATGGATTGGCTCGCG
>JAJDEL010000338.1 GCA_029259835.1 Planctomicrobium sp.
GATCCAGGTCTCAAACGGGAAACGACTCGCATAAGGGCAAAACACAACAAAATGTTCTGATTCAAATACGATTCGATCTGGAGTTGCCAACTCTTGCTGAATCATATCTGAAAAAACAGAACGACCACGGAATTTGTAAAAATTGGCTGCCCCGTCCAATTCTTCCTGAATCGTGATGGGAATAATCGGGCTGACGATTAACTGCGAATGGGAATGATCAAGGGAAGCACCGGCACGAGCGCCTTTGTTCTTAAAAATCAAACCGTGAACAAGTCGAGAGTCTCGCTTGAGATCAACAAGACGGTCGTGATAGACCCAAAAAACTTCGCGAATGTTATCAACACTCAGCCGCGACATATTGGCTTCACGATGTGGGCACTCGATAACCACCTCGTGGGCACCGATACCGTTCATCATGTCGTAGATGCCGATTCCTCGTTTTTCGAGTTGCCCGTCGACCGTCACTGCTGGAAATTTGTTCGGAACTACTCGTACTCTCCAGCCAGGCTGGTTCGCGTGCCCTGAAGTACGATAAGACATAATCTCTGGAGTCGTCGCGTCCTCGTGCCCTTCCAAAAACGGGTCAAACGTGTCAGTTGCTAACTCCCCGACATGATTGAAACTTTGTGGTCGAGTCAGTCGTTCGGGAGCGATAATCACCCAGCGACCAACAATCGGGTCTTTACGCAGCTCCTGCTTTTGACCTTCCGCAGACATGCCTGAATTTCCTTGCACTGAGTCATCCTAGGGCAGGCTCGCGCCGTTCCTCAAATTGATTTGGTGTGGGCTGCAACATCAGCAACCTTCTCCAAGCTTACCTTTCATGGCAAGGTCGAGAAACTGCGATCACCACAAAAAAATACGGGACGACTTCTTTACGAAATCGTCCCGTATTCAAATCGATGAAACTAGACGTCACTTTGACGTCATATTGTTATTTTGCAGCCGGTGGAAGTTTTCCGTCTTTCATGAAGTCACCAAAAGTCTTGCCATTCCCGGCATCAGCTTTTGCAGCTTCTTCCAGAGCTTTGATAATGTCAGCAGGGACTTTGACGTTCTTCTTCCCGAGTGCCTTGGTTAACGCTTTTCCGTAGTCGCTACGAACCTTCACGTCCTTCTTCCCATCTTCTTTTGCACCATGACAGACAAGGCATTTCTTTTCCTTGGCTTCGGCGATCTCGTACATCTTCGCAAATTCAGACAGGTACTTGGGACGTGCATCAGCTTGCTTGGGTGCAGTGGCAAAAGTCCCAACGACTGCAATTGCAGCGACCATGAGCATTAATTTCTTCATTCAAATTCCTCCAAAAATCAAAGTTGCGAATCGACGGCGTGATCTCCGAACACTTCATCCAAAGCCTTCGAATTGATAATCCAAGTGGTGCAGTTCCTAACACAGCACCGTCTTTAATATAGAGATTAGAATTGCCTGATGAGTCAGTGTCAACAGTCTCGGCAATCTCCTCGAATTCGCAATCGAATTGAGAAAAATGTGACAATGTGACACGCTATAGACGATCCATCCCATGCACCTTTGATCACTAACGCAAATCGAGTGCCATAGCAGTCGATAATTGTCCGGTGTGGGAAGAGAAATCTAACACCCAAGGCATGTCGTTGTTTCTACAATCGTCCGAAATGCCTTTTTCTCGCTCGTTGTGTCAATTTCATTCGCTACCTAGAATCCCTGCATCTCTCGTCAGAGCGACACTCTGATATCTGAAAATCGAATTTGAATCTACGAGGAAGTCAACGTGTCTTCTAACTACGAAGCGGAATTGAAAACAGCCATTCAGGCGGTCACTCTTGCTTCAGAAATTTGCCGATCTGTTCAAAAAACCATCACCGATGATGCGATGGAAAAGAAAGACCGCTCACCTGTGACTGTTGCCGACTTCGCAAGTCAGGCAGTGATCTGCAAACAACTCCGAGACGTTTTCCCCGAAGATTCTATTGTCGCGGAAGAAGATGCACGTGAGTTGCGGTTGGAAGAGAATACTCCTTTCCGGTCGCGCATTCGCGAAGAAATTGAGGCGACAGGTCACACGGCAAACGAAGATGATGTGCTCAACTGGATCGACTTCGGAAACCACGACGGCACAGCGAGCAGATTTTGGACGCTCGACCCCATCGATGGCACGAAAGGATTTTTGAGAAAAGACCAGTTCGCGATTTCACTGGCACTCATTGTCGATGGTGAAATTCAAGTTGCTGCGTTGGCTTGTCCCAACCTTGATGCTGGCAAGAATTGGCCCGACGCTCAAGGAGTCATTCTCTCTGCGATTCGTGGAAAAGGTGCGCAGGTCGTGCCTCTTGACCTTCCAGGTGCCGTGCCGCAGACACTTCGCGTCGCTGCAACCGATACAGCGGCAAATGCCCGTATCTGTGAATCGGTTGAGTCTGGTCATAGCTCACATGGATGGTCAGCGAACGTTCGAGAACAACTCAGTACAACTGCCGATCCTGTTCGCATTGACTCACAAGCAAAGTATGCTGTTGTTGCTCGTGGAGATGCAGACGTCTACCTACGTTTGCCGACTCGCGCTGGATATGAGGAGAAAATCTGGGATCACGCCGGTGGCGTATTGGTCGTCGAAGAAGCTGGAGGAACTGTGACCGACGTCGACGGCAAGCCACTCGATTTTTCAAAAGGCTCGACATTGAAAAACAACCGTGGAGTTGTTGTCACGAATGGTTTGCTGCATGATGATGTCTTGGCAGCAGTCTCCGCGGCGGAAAAATAAAGAATCAAGTGAACCACAAAGCCGATTTCGAGTCTTTCCGGCAGCGGCGTTTTGAATTCAGTGACCAATACTATCGTCAACCGTTGGTAACCCCGTCCCATGGAACCGTTCGGCATCGCATTAACTCTCGGGGTCGTTGTTGCCGCTATCGTGGCGATGATAGGCTCGCGCGCTGGTCCCGATTTGATCCTTCTGGCAGGCTTGACGATTCTCATCATCGCCGGAGTTGTCCCTGCTAAAGAGGCGGTCCATGGATTTTCGAACCCCGGCTTACTGAGCGTCGCGTTCTTGTTCATTGTCGCCGAGGGAATTGCGCAAACCGGCGCAATTTCAGTTTTGATTCAAAAGATGCTCGGGCTGCCGACATCGCGCATCGCTGCGCTTCTGCGAATTATGCTGCCGACAGCAACCATGAGCGCCTTCCTCAACAACACTCCCGTCGTGGCTGTCATGCTGCCGGTTCTCGATGACTGGTCCAAGAAATGCCGACTGTCCGCCTCTCAGCTCTTGCTACCACTGAGCTACGCCACAATCCTTGGCGGCCTCTGCACCGTGATTGGTACAAGCACAACCGTCGTTGTGAATGAATTGTTAGCAACTGAGGAATTGACTCCGCTCGGTCTCTTTGAGCCAGGGTTCGTCGGACTTCCCTGCTGTATCGCTGGTCTGATTTACATTCTAGCAACAAGTAAGTTGCTGCTTCCGAATCGAAAAGCGGCGTCGATGCAGTTCGACGACCCACGTGAATACACGATCGAGATGCTTGTCGAACCGACAAGTCCTCTCATCGGAAAGACCATTGAAGAGGCGGGACTTCGCCATCTTCAAGGGATGTTTTTAATGGAAGTTGATCGCGGCGGAAACATTCTGCCGGCCGTTTCACCGAATGAACGACTATCTGCAAATGATCGACTCGTCTTCGTTGGCATCGTTGAGTCAGTTGTCGACCTGCAAAAATTACCTGGACTGACCCCGGCGACTGATCAAGTCTTTAAACTCGATAGCCCTCGCTCCGAAAGGTGCTTGATTGAAGCGGTAGTTTCCAATACTTGCCCCATCATCAACACCGCGATTCGTGATGCGCGTTTTCGAACTCGTTACAACGCCGTGGTGATTGCCGTTTCTCGAAACGGGCAACGAATGCGAGGCAAAATCGGCGATATCGTCCTTCTCCCTGGCGACACGCTGCTGCTTGAAGCGCACACGTCGTTTGCTGATATTCAACGAAATTCGAGAGACTTTTATCTGGTCAGTCGCGTCGAAAACTCGACTCCCTTGCGACGCGAGAAAGCCTGGATTGCACAACTGGTTCTGGTCGGACTGGTCTTGCTCAACACAGTCTTCCAGTGGAGTATTCTACAGTCAGCACTGCTGGCATCGATGGTCCTCATTCTGACTGGCTGTGTGAAAGCACACGAAGCTCGCGGCAGTATTGACTGGTCGATCCTCGTGACAATTGCCGCTGGAATCGGAATCGGCGAAGCGATGAGTGACCGGCACAGCGGTGCCGGTTCGTTCGTTGCGGAATACCTCACAAGCTTCGCAGGCGGTCAACCGATGGCGTCATTGGCAATCATTTATGGGATCACAATGATCTTCACGAATTTGATTACTGCGAAAGCCGCCGCCACGCTTGTCTTTCCCATCGCAATTTCAACGGCAAACAACCTTGGAGTCGATGCGATGCCGTTTGTCGTCGCCGTGATGATTGCCGCTGCCGCTTGTTTCGCAACTCCGGTCGGCTACCAGACAAACCTGATGGTTCAGGGGCCTGGCGGATATCGTTATGTCGACTACATCCGCTTTGGAGGTCCGCTCACGCTACTGCTTTGGCTGGTTGCTGTTCTAGTGATCCCGCTTCGCTGGGGTTTTTGAGCAGGGATTGAAGGTTGCCTCACACTTGAAGTGTGAGGCAAAAGAGATTACTAAGCCGCAAACTTTTCTTTTGAGAACTTGCTTGTAAGGTACGACGATTATGGGGCAGCAATACATTATGTCCATCGAAGGTCTGACCCGGATCTACGATGAAGATGCGGTTCTGGAAGACATCTGGCTTTCATTCTTTCCTGGTGCGAAAATTGGTGTCCTGGGTGATAACGGGTCCGGAAAAAGTACGCTTTTGCGTATCATGGCTGGTGACGACAAAGACTACATGGGTGAAGTCCGACCTGCCAAGAACATCAAAATCGGATACTTCCGACAAGAGCCACATCTCGACCCAGAAAAAACCGTTGAAGAATGTGTCGCCGAAGGTGTTGCGGAGTCGCAGGCGATTCTTGACCGATACAACGAAGTCAACGAAAAATTCGCCGAAGAAATGACGGACGAGGAGATGAACGCACTCCTCGAAGAACAAGGAAAACTGCAAGACCAAATCGATGCAGCCAACCTCTGGGAACTTGACCGCATGGTCGAAATGGCCGCCGATGCACTCCGCTTGCCACCAGCAGAAGCAAAAATTGAACTCCTCTCCGGTGGTGAAAAGCGACGTGTCGCACTCTGCCAGTTGTTACTTCAAAGCCCGGACATGCTGCTATTGGATGAACCGACGAACCACCTGGATGCGGATTCAGTTGCCTGGCTTGAACGATACCTTCATGACTTCCCAGGGACCGTCGTTGCGATCACTCACGACCGATACTTCCTTGAAAACGTCGCTGGCTGGATTCTTGAACTCGACCGTGGACACGGTTATCCCTACGAAGGGAACTACACCGCCTGGCTTGAACAAAAACAGGCACGTCTTGCTGTCGAACAGAAGAAGGAAGACCGCCGCCAACGCGTTCTCAAGCAGGAACTCGAATGGGTGAAGCTCTCTCCGAAAGCCCGCGCAACAAAAAACAAAGCACGAATGCAACGCTACAGCGAACTCGCCTCACAAGATTTTGACGAACGTGACGGTGCCGCTCAAATTCAAATCCCGGTGAGCAAGCCTCTCGGGGATCGAGTCGTGAAAGCGGAAGGACTCTCCAAGGCGTTCGGGGATCGACTGCTGTTCGAAAACCTCACTTTCGATCTCCCACCTGGAGGTATCGTCGGAGTGATCGGTCCGAACGGGGCCGGAAAAACGACTCTTTTCAAAATGATCACTGGCGAGGAAGAACCAACCTCTGGAAAATTAACGGTTGGAGAAACTGTCGATCTTTCGTACGTCGATCAGTCGCGTGATTCCCTCAACGCAGGGAAAACCGTCTATGAAGAAATCTCCGGTGGTCTGGATCAAATTATCGTCGGCAACACCAAAATTCACGCTCGCGCGTATTGCGGTCGATTCAACTTCAAAGGAACTGAGCAGCAAAAATTGGTGGGTGACCTTTCTGGTGGAGAACGAAATCGCGTTCATCTCGCGAAGCTTCTGCGAACCGGCGGAAATTTACTTCTGCTCGACGAACCAACGAACGACCTCGACGTCGACACCCTGAGAGCCTTGGAAGAAGGCTTAATGAACTTCGGCGGCTGTGCCGTAGTGACTTCTCACGATCGCTGGTTCTTGGACCGCATCGCGACGCACATTCTCGCATTCGAAGGAGACTCTCAGGTGTACTGGTTCGAAGGCAATTACAAAATGTACGAAATCCAGCGCCGCGAACGCCTCGGCGAAGACGCCGACCGACCGCACAGAATTAAATATCGACCGATCCATTGATAAGTGAAACCGCCAAGAGTGGCTGGGGCGCAGGTGTGCACTGATGAAAATGGGGACATTGATCTTGAAAGTCACGTGGGATTTATCAACCATCTTCATAGCCCCAGAAACTGCGGAAACGCGTTACATCTGAGGCTGTTACGATTTAGTTTTCTTTTTTCGGTCCTCTGCAATCGTTCTCAAATTTTGTAACTCAGTTCAACTGTGCCCCAGCCACCCCCATTGACTCAATTTGGTGAACGAATCTACTGACACATCCGAGATGTTTCACCCCTACCGCGAGGGATACAGCGTCTTGCCGAGACTGAGTCAGATCTCTCGCGAGAAATTGTTTCGATATAACGAGGGTCTTCATCAGCGATCCCTGCGCGAGAAACGTCTGGCAGCGATATCGCAAACCGTACACCTCGAGCACAACTTGCGTGACTCATTGCGAAGTGCTGTAGGAACGTTCCTGCTCAACGAATATCCAGTCGCGTTGGAACCAGTCACTTCGCTCGAATGCGTCGCCGAGCAGATGCAAGAGGACGTTGTAATCCATGCTCTTGATGGCGAAAGAGATTGGATGGCGTACGGGCACGTTTGTTTTCCAAGTGGTTGGCGACCAGAGGAGAACATCGGTCGACCGCTACGAGAGATTCACATTCCAGTGCCTGGCATTGATTTAGCGAACAGTCGAAAGCTGGTCGAAACAATGGTCCACCACGGTCCGTTTGAGCGATTTGTCTGGAGCGTTGTCTTTGACGACCAGCTCAATTTCCATCCTGATCAACCTCATTCATCGTTCAATCCGACTGATCCAGTTGTCTTTGTGAAAATTGAACGGCAAGTCACGATTGGTTTCCCGGAACACCACGGCGCACTCTTTTTGCTGAGTCAATCTCTCATCGATACTAAAGACATTGACCGCCCGGCTCTGGTGAAATCAATTCAACAAATGAACACAGCAGAACTCCGGTACAAAGGGCTTAATCAATGCAAACCCGATCTCCTCAAATGGCTTTCGCAACATCACATTTAGCCGGACACTTAAAGTGTCCGGCAATACACCTTCGGTGTTATTAACACGCCCAGCAAGGTAACTCTTCACGGTACTGAATCCACTTTTCAGGAATACCTGCGGTTCCGACTCGCGAGGCAACAATCCCTCCTACAATGGCACAGTTGGTGTCCATGTCACCAAATTCCCCCACCGTCTTCCAGAGAGCTTTTTGGAAATCATCGAGATATCGAGCAGCCATCCATAGGCAAAAGGCAACCGTATCTTGAGCAGTCACTCCGCTTCCGTTCCCAAGAATTCGCGCCGCCTTCCCCGCTGAAGTTCGAGGACCAAATTCTTGAGCAACCATTTCCAGTTGTCGACGTATTTCGCCTGCTGGGACATACGGGATAATTTGTTCGATAAAATTCCGCGGTCCATAAACGGATTGATCATCTCGTTGTTGCCGAGCGATGGCAGCCGCGATTGCGACAGCAACTGCGCCTGCAATTCCTTCTGAGTGAGAATGTGTCACTTCCGCGGAACGAGTTGCTTCCTCAACCACACGCGGCAAGTCATCAAAGAAGTATGTCCCAAGAGGCGCGACTCTCATGGCGGCACCGTTTCCAAAGGAACCTTGACCCTCAAACAATGAGCCAGCAGCTTTCTCCCAGGACATTCCTTTTTGAAGCTTGTAAAAATAGTCGTAGACCATCGCAGGCCCGTAACCACGACTGGAATCAAAGTTCTCCAGGAAACTTTTCGCGAGGGCGTCTTGGTCGATTTTCCCGTGTAGACTCAATATCGCACAGATGGACAAGGCCATTTCGGTGTCATCCGACCATTTCCATGGAGCGACATCCGTCCGCCGCTTGGCGATATCTTCTGGATGCCAGTTGAACTGCATTCCGAAAGCATCACCCACGGACAGACCAGCAAGACTGTCACTCATGTCTGAAATTCTATCGCTCAACATCAATTCACCTTGAACATCAATTCACCTTGAACTCAATTCCCGTAACAACCGTGGAATCAAACGTCCAAACGCGCGTGCCCGGTGGCTGAGTTGTTGTTTGACAATCGGGTCTAACTCGCCGAACGTTTTTCGATATTCGCGAATCAAAAAATACGGGTCGTAACCGAAACCGTTTGAACCTCGCGGATCTTCAGTGATTCTGCCACGACAGGTCGCCTCGACGTTGAGCCTGACAACGCCGTTGGAATCTGAAACTGCGATATGGCACACGTACTCTGCTCCACGCTTTTCAGGCGGGACACCTACTAATTCTTCGATCAGTTTCGCGTTGTTCTTTTCATTAGTTGCATCGGGACCGCTGTAGCGTGCTGAGTAAATCCCTGGCGCGCCTGCAAGGGCATCAACGCGTAGCCCGCTGTCTTCACCGATTGCCCAATGGCCGGTCGCTTTCGCAGTCTCAATGGCTTTCTTCTCAGCATTCGCTTGAAAAGTTTCGCCATCTTCGATCACATCTTCCACGCCTGCGAACTCAGAAACAGCAAGCAGCGGGATACCATACGGAGCCAGCAACTGGCGTATCTCGCCAATCTTCTTCTCGTTTCGACTCGCAAGTACAACCGAGGGGTATTGTGAATCTGAGTTCATGTTTTCGACTTAATGATTTGTGCAGAAATTTCGCCATACACTTTAAGTGTGTGGCGAACCGTTCAAGAACTCATTTCACACGGTTACTCGACGATCAATTCGCCGTTCATCACCAACCAGTGACCTGGAAATGTGCAGAGAAATGGATACGTTCCCGGCTCTTTCGGGGCGTGGAAATAGATTACGAATTCGCTACTGGGTTGCACAACGTCGGTGTGGACGATGACGTTTCTGCTCTCCGGAATGTAGTGGCGTATGAAAGCATCTGGATCGGCGATCAGCTTGTTCGACAGATCGCCGACGGTTTCCAAAGTTCCAGGTTTGATCAGTGCCCAGTTGTGCGGAACAACGTCTGGATTCTTAAGTGTGAAACGAATCGGCTCACCCGCTTTGACACGAAGCGTTCGCGTTTTGAAGGTGAGATTCGTTCCGGTCTCGAGTACGATTTCGCGAGCATCAGGAATGCGCCTCGTCCATGCGTTCGGCTTTACTTTGCTCGCGTAGGCGACATCCTTGAGGATCGGATGAGGCTCAACGGTTTTGGCGGTTGCCTGAATGCTCTTGTGTTTTGTAAATGGTTGATCGAGGGCATGGATCGTCAAAAAGAGATCGCTGGCCTTTCCGTTTCCAACATGAGTGCGCAAGTGCAGTTGATTGACCGGTTGCAGGTCCGGGATTTCAAGAAACAACGACTTGCCATCTTCAAGCACAACAGCCTTCGTGATCTGAATCACATCGTGACCGGGCGTACCGTAGTGCTGCGACGAAAACTCACGCGACCCATAACCAGGGCTGTAACGATAATTCCAGGCTTGTGCAAAATGGCTTCGCACGTTCTCGGCGATATTGCGGTCAATGTTATTCGTGAAATTTAGAACGACGCCATTCTGATGAGCATGAAACCCTACAGGCTGTTGAACAGCTTTGCCGGTGTAACGGACTCGCTGGAAGTTACCATCTTCCATCGTGTAGCTTCCCCAGCCTGACATGCCAGAGACGTAAAGCTGTCCATCGCTTGGACTGAATCGACCACGATGCGCGCCCGAGTGAAACTCACCCGGTAACGGAACGATGCCTCCTTGCAGTTGCCCGTCGACTTCGTCGCGAAGCAAGATGAAATGCGAACCTGCACCAAACGAGAAGTGCAGCATCTGCCCGGTCAACGGTCCCCAACGACTGCTGGTGACTTCAGTTTGACCACCGCTCGAATTATCCAATCCGCGCGGAAGATAGACCATTGGCAAGTCGGGAGCCTTGCCGTTTTTCGGACCGCCCAGACCGAAAAAGGGAGGTTGATGCCCACCGATTTTGGGATGAAATTGTTTCAACGGCGACTGAGTCGGAATCGCGCAGATCATCGAAGCTGGCGTCCACGATCCTTCTGAACAGGGAACCGTCACGACACCATCGGCTGTGAGTCCCAAACCATCGGGATTGCGAAAGCCTGTTGCTAAGACTTTGACGGATGTTCCATCAGGAGAAATTTTGAGCAATCCTTGATTGCCTGAAGCTGTGTAGAAGTAGCCAGCATCATCTCGCTCTAACCCACAAATGTAGTCATGCCCGGCGGGAGACGTTTTGTACGCGGAACAAAACGATTCGTAGTAATCCGCTTCGCCATCGTTGTTCAGATCGTGCAGTCGCGTGATCTGGTCTCGACCGAGTACGAAGATGCCAGCTAAATCGATCACAATCCCTTGAGCTTGATGCAGTCCGGAGGCAAACCGTCGCCATGTTGCCTTGTTCGATGGAGCAGCAAAACCGGAGACGTGCCAGACATCACCTTGCATCGTACACACTAAAGCAGACCCATCCGGCAGGAACGCATGCCCTCCGAAAAACGGTAAGGAATTCCAGGGATTCTCGAACGGTGGCTGAATCGTATCGACAACGTACGGAGATTGCTTCGACTCTCCCAGAGTGATCGCCGTTTCAATTTCTTGCGGCCACTGCTTCGCTCCACCTAGCATGACACTGCGTCGCGGATGTTTTTCAATCGGAGCAATGATCGATTGAAACTTCCCATCTATGACCGCTGGAGCGTCCAGGTATTTAACATCTCCAATTTGATAATGAAAGACAACCTGCGGTCCGTCGCGATAGAAGCCGAGATATTTGCGAGGGCCTTCCGGTAGTTGATTTGGCGAAACAGCAAGCTTTTCTCCTTTCATTTTCAGGCCGTGCATGAAACCATGGCGAACGGCGGAGAACCCAACGAAACCGTTTTTCCAGACGACTGGATAAGTCAACGTTTCAGGATCGAAGCACGCGGAGAATCCATCGTTCAATTGAACACAAATCCCGCGAACGATCTGTTTCCCGGCTCCACGAAAAACTCCGCTCTGCATCGTGCCAAGTTTCGTGTCGTTCCAGCGGTCATCCGCCCAGGTTTCTTCGTTCTGATTCCCCCAGTGTCCGAGCGTGCCACTATCGAGTCCTGGAAACTCTGTCAGCAAGGTTACTTTTTCATCGCGCGTTCGAAAATACTCTGCTTGCTTCGTGTAGAAATCGTAGATGCGGTCTCTGTTAACAGTATGTTCCCAGTTCGGCCAAACCGCTGAGTCGATGGGGCGTCGGTCATATTCAAACGGTGCCGGTCCGTGTGCGTGGGAAAGTGCGTGTTCGAGAATGGAATCGACCTGCGTTAAGTCAACGCGACCGTCGTGTTTCAAATCGACTAGAAATCGAACGACATCTGCGCGTTGTTGCGGGGACATCGCCTTCGCCAAACCTTCAGGCATCAATGTTCCCAACTCTTTTCTCGCAACGATTGAGCCAATCTCAATCTTGATCAATTCACCGGAAGATGGCTCCTTGAGCGTCAGCGTCGCTTTCGTCTCGCTCACAAAATAACCGCGATACTGTTTGCCATCTTCAGTGGCAACAACATGAGCAATGTATTCCGGCTTCACGTGTTTTTTCGGAAGCAGCAGCGACTCAACAAGTTCTTCCGGCTTACGTTCTTTGACAATTTTCAATAGTTCCGGCCCGATGCTCCCGCCATGCTTGCCAACTTTGTGGCACGAAACACAAGCAAACTTCGGCGAACCAAAAACAAGCACGCCACGATTCGGATCACCGGTAGCTTGAGCATTGGCAAGGACATCCTGAACAGAGAAGTCCGTCTCTTGTGCGGATGTCGTTGCTTCAAGTAGCGTCATGAGGATCAAGAATGACAACACTGAAATTGAAAATCGGAAACAACAATCAAGCATAGGAAATTCACCACGGAGGCACGGAGGAAAGAAATGGAATTGTGACCACTCGCGGCGGACACCTCAACCCAGTGCATATTTCGTCGCCGGTGAATCACTGGTGGAAAGTTGCGTTCGACCGGTGGAACCGGCTCTACGAATATTATTCCGCTTGTCGGTTGGAAAGTGTACTTTTGAGAACAAGGAGCTTTGTTTTAAATCCATACGGGATGGGTGACACAGGTGTATCATAGATTTCCGAAGCCACTCCGTGTGGGAGTCCTGTGAACTCCCCTAGCTCTGCAACTCGAAGGTTCCATGTTTCTCCGATTTGCGGCTTCCATTTCTTCATTTGCGAAGTAGCGCTAACGATGCTATTCAATGGGAACAAGAATTTAATATGGATGGCCTTACCATTTACTGAAGAGACACGTAGCACTGCATTGTAATTTGTGGGCTTTGCCAGAACAGGGGCTTCCTGAACCATCCCTCGGATGTCCAGCAACGAACCAAGTGGATAGCCCAACTCACCGATGATGAGAACGTTCCTCCCAATTTCACTTGCTAATACTTTCTGAGGTGTCTCTGCGTTCAACGCAGAACCAAACAATGCAACAAGCAGCAATGGGATGGCCATGCGAAGTGCGTCTTGAGCACCAGTTGAAATCGTTTTTTTCATCCTCATACCAAGACCCTTCGAATGATTTCTTGAATTCTGAACTACGAACAGCGTTACCTCGAAAGCGTCTCCTGAAGCAAATCGTCGTGGGGGTATGGGTGGCCTTTGTGTTGGCGGAAGCCTTCGCCGTGTTCGGCTCCAATGAGTTCGCCTCGTTGACCGCTCCAGCGCTTGCAGCTATCGAGATATTCGTCCATACCATGTTGTTCTCGCAACCAGGCACGTTGACTTTCGTGGCAGGCGAGCATGTCGATTTTTAACTGAAACGTCTTGCTGACATCCACGATGAAATCGTATGGAACTGGATTCCCAAACCAGTCCACGCCTTCAATCGGGTCGCAATAGTAGAGTTGTGGAATCCTCTTTGTGATTGGTGCAGGATCCCATTGCTCGGTCGGGTAGTTTGGAACGGATGCTGAAAAACAGGCATCGCGAACGAGTCGGCTGGTCGCTTCGTGGTCGTTCATGTAATCAACCGGAGGAGCGGTGATCACAATGTCAGGTCGCGCTCTGCGAAGACATTCCGTGACACGCTTACGATTCACGTCGTTCGTGTCGATGCAAAGATCCTTGAATTCAAGGCACATATACTCGGCACCGAGCATGTCTGCGGCCCGCTTCGCTTCGGCTCGACGGACGTTGGCAATTTCTTCCTGTCCCATCACCGCAGACCCCTTATCGCCTGCCGTCATAGTTGCGATGACGATCTCGCAGCCTTTTTCCTTCAACAGAGCCAGAGTACCGGCACATAAAATTTCGACATCATCCGGATGCGCGTGAATCGCAAGAATACGCGGATGAGTTGGGTTCTCAGACATCGGCCAGGTTCCTTCTTCGTACAACAATTACGACTTAACAGAGATCATTCTGCGTACATTTTAGTAGGCGAAAAATGATTTCACCACAGAGTCACGGAGGACCACGGAGAAAAAAGAAAAGACTGATTGTGAAACTTTGGTGTGGTGAAAGGTGTTTTTGGCAGACGATGAGTGAGTGCAGCCAGATCAACTATCACTGTTTATCCGTATTCATCCGCAAGATCCGCGTCAATCCGCGTTCTCATTTTTGAACGAGTGACAAGCATCCCCTAGCGGCCAAATTTTACGCAATAAATCTGTGGCAGTGTATTTGTAATGCACGACCAATCGTTGCCGCCGTTTTCGCTGATCCAGAGTCCGCCGGTGGACGTCCCCATCACCAGTCTCTCGCCGGTAGAATCAATCGCGAAGCCGTGCCGGAAGACGATGTCGTAACAATGTTCTTGAGGAAGCCCGCTGCGCAGTGATTCGAACGTCTGACCGCCGTCGGTTGTTTTTGTGACAACCAATTGAGCATCGACAGGGACGCGGCATTCGTCCTTCACCCCCGGAACGAACCACGCAATCTCTCCATCATTCGGGTGTACACAGACTGCAAATCCAAAAGCCGATGGTTGGACCTTCTCAAATTCCGTCCAGGTTTTCCCACCGTCAATCGAGCGGAAAATGCCGTTGTGGTGTTGAATCCACATTTTATCTGGATCACTTTCACACTGAGCAAGGAGGTGTGCATCCTGGATATTGGGATTGTTCGCAAGATTGGGCGGCATGAACTCCGCTCGCAGACCTTCTCCCAACAACGTCCAGTTCTCGCCAGCGTCTCGCGTTTCCCACACTCCACCGCATGAAACCGCAATCGTGACATGTTTGCTATCGCGTGGGTCAACACAAACGGAATGAATCCCTGGCTCATCTTTGCCGCCGCCGAACCATTCCATCCGCTCTTCTCGATTCCACAATGATTCCACAAGTTCCCAAGTCGAACCACGATCTTTCGAAAGAAACAACCCACCCGGAATCGTGCCAGCCCACAACCAATCCGGTTGATCTGGACCACCCGGTTCCAAAGCCCAAATTTCCTTCAAACTTGCTGGCTGTGTTTTCGGCATCCCTTCTTCAATAAAAGGGCCGCCACCAATGACTGCACCTTCTGGATAAACCGGCACGGCACATTCCTCCCAGGTTTTTCCCTGATTAGAAGAGCGATGCAGTTTCACTCCAAAGTGCCCCAGTGCGAGGGATGCGTACAGCCACCCATCGCGCAGGTCGTGCATGAGCATGTTGACGTTGTCGCCGAGGAAGTCGACTTTCTCAATCTTCCATGTGTTGTCACTTCGCTTGAGAGTGAAAAGTCCCTTGCGAGTTCCAATGTAGATTTGATCGCTCATTGTTTACTTCCTTATCCGCCTGAAAGCGCCTGCATGACGTAAATTTCGCTCGCTGGAAAAACCGCATCGCTCAGTTTCACTCGGTCCTGCACAACTTGATCATCAATGAAGATCACAACATGCTGCCGCAATCGACTTTGATCGTCCAAGAGATAACTGCGCAACCGTGGGTTCTCTGCAAACACACTTTCGAGAGTCTCCAAAAGCGTCTGCCCTGCGACATCTTGAGTTGGACAATCCAGGTGTCGTTTCAGGTGAGATGTAAACACAACTCGCGGCACAGAATTTCTCTTGTTCTATTTTCTGAATCAGTAACAACACAGATTTTGATTGTTTCAAGTTGCTACGACAAGCATCAACGTCTTTTTATTCAATGTCGATCAGCGCACACTTGAGATGTACGACTAACACGTTTTTCGATTGCATTGCTAGAATAAATTGATCAAGAACGAACTTTGAGCAGCAATTTCTGCAATCGCAACAACTACAGGGAATCGATGGCCTCGCTAGAAAAACGGACAATTGGAGACTTGAACTGCCACATCATCACGGCAGAAAAACCTGAGTGCCTCGTGGTTCTCTGTCACGGATTTGGCGCACCAGGCGACGATCTCGTTCAGATCGGTGCTCATTTCCTGGAGTCTCAACCTGATCTGATGGACCGCGTCGTCTTCGCATTCCCAGAAGCTCCGCTCTCACCGGAAGAGATGGCGATGTACGGTGGACGGGCCTGGTGGCCGCTGGATATGACTCAGTTGAGTCGTGCTATTGAGTCGGGCGACTTCCGAGATCTTCGAAAGGACTCCCCGCAGCTTCTGCCCGCCGCTAGAGAGGTCGTCGAAGGCGTAATAACTCAACTTCACGCAGAATTAGGACTGAGCATGGCCCAAACAGTTGTCGGTGGCTTCTCACAAGGATCGATGCTGGCGACCGATCTCACTCTTCATGCCCAAGAGAAACCAGCCGGGCTGATCATCTGGTCTGGGACATTACTGAACGAAGAAGTTTGGCAGACGCAGAAAGAAACGCTCAAGGGACTCTCAGTTGTTCAGAGCCACGGAACTGTTGACCAAATTCTGCCATTCGAAGCATCACGCTGGCTAGAGACGCTCCTGAAAGAAGGTGGGGCGAATGTGCAGTTCATTGAATTTGATGATGGTCACACAATTCCACCAGAGGCAATGACCGCATCAATCGCGTTAATTCGTCAGACCTTGGAACGTGTTTAAAATTTCCTGTCGCTGCCGCCTGGTGGCAACTTTTGTCCCCTCTCCCTGGGGGGAGAG